>NZ_PFKO01000147.1:0-14539 GCF_002784285.1 Candidatus Infernicultor aquiphilus | reverse complement strand
TGCTACAATATTATACTCTTTCTCCTTTCCACTTTCAACCCCTATTTAAAAATATTTTTCCAAATAGGTCCTCCCTCTTCCTATCTGTCATTCCCGCTCCTTATAGGTCATTCCTGCGCAGGGCTCCCCCTGCAAAAGCAGGGGCAGGAATCCAGTAAATTCTAAAAACTAACTAACAACACTGTAGTCAAACCAACCTGATATAATTATAAAAACATTTTTTATAGGACAGAGTCTCCCGATATTTGTCAATCTTTTATCTCCCCTCGCCCTTGAGGCTGATATTTGGACACACTTGACACATAGTTCAAAATAAAATATAATATAGAGTATGAAAATATGTGGTCAATACTTTAACAAAGATCTAGTAGATCGTATTAAGGAGACCATCAAGCAAGAGCCTGAGATCTCCCGTAGTACCCTATCCCGCAGGGTTTGCAAATGGTTAAACTGGATATCCCCTATGGGTAAACCCTGTGAGGTAAGTTGTCGTAAAGCATTACTAAAGTTAGATAAGAGAGATATGATAAAATTACCAAAAGCTAAATCCTTTCCGAAAAGGAGAGGTATACCGGCTGATGTTAGTGATGTAGCAAAAATTGATGGTGATATTAGTAAATTAGGCGAAATTAAGGTAATACAAATAACCAAAGTTTCTAACCGTTTATCTTCTATCTGGAATAGTTTAATGAATAAATACCATTATTTAGGAAGTGGTCCCCTATGTGGTGCCCAGATCCGTTATCTAATAAAGAGTAGATATGGTTGGGTAGGAGCCTTAAGCTTTAGTGCTGCCTCCTGGGCACTAAAGGATCGAGATAACTTTATCAGCTGGTCTGTAGCAGCTCGGATTAAGAATTTACCCTATGTGTTAAACAATAGCCGTTTCCTTATTATACCAGGTGTCAATATACCAAACCTTGCCTCACATATACTGGGTAAATGTATCAGACAACTGGCAAATGACTGGCAAAAACGATATAATTATAGACCAGTATTGTTGGAGACCTTTGTCGATATAAAATTTAAAGGGACCTCCTACCAAGCAGCCAACTGGATAAAGGTAGGCAAATCCTCAGGCCGAAGGTCTACTGGTAAAAAAGTTATTTACCTCTATCCCCTCTGTCCAAACTGGAAAGAGATTCTAAATAGAAAACCGAAAAGAGGGATTATTCCCCCACCCGATAACCCTGCTGATTGGGCGGAAGAGGAATTTGGACAGGTAGAGTTCTTTGATCATAGGCTAAATATCAGATTACAGAGGCTAGCCAGAGACTTCTTTGCTGCTCCAGGGTCCCTCATACCAGAGGCATCTGGTGGTTCCATAGCCAGTACAAAGGCAGCTTATCGATTCTTTAATAATAAGAGGGTAGATATGGATGAATTACTTAAGTCTCATATTACTATGACTAAAGAACGGATCAAAGAACATAATATTATATTAGCGGTACAGGATACCACTATCCTTAATTATACCTCCCACCCGGCTACAGAAGGACTTGGTCTGATTAATAGTATTGCCAAACCAAGGGCTAAGGGACTTATCCTGCATACTACTATGGCCTTTACCCCGGAGGGCTGTCCTTTAGGATTACTTGATGTCCAATGCTGGGCCCGTACTAACCCGGGTAAGAGCAAAAAACGAAAAGAATTATCAGTCTCAGAAAAAGAGAGTATGAAATGGATAAAAAGCTACCGAGCGGTAGCTGAAATACAAAGATCAACTGATACCACCCTGGTAAGTATAGGAGATCGGGAAGCAGATCTATACGAGCTATTCTATGAGGCCTCTTTAAACAAGCCAGAACTGTTAATTCGGGCTAGCAAGGGTAGAAAGAGGAGAGTAGAAGAAGAATACCTCTGGGATAAAATGTCCCAAGAACCAATCTCTGGATTTTGTGAACTCTTTATCCCCCGCAAGGGCTTACGTCTCGCAAGAACGGCAAAACTGGAGATACGTTTTTCCTTGGTTACCCTTAATCCCCCCAGGGATAAAAAACTACCACCCCTTAAACTATATGCAGTATATGTATCTGAAACCGACTATCCTATACCCTTAGAGTGGATGCTTTTGACTACCGTTAAAGTCCAAAACCTTACTGATGCCAAGAAGATATTAAAATGGTACACCCGCCGCTGGGGGATAGAAGTCTATCACCGTACCCTAAAGAATGGTTGCCGTATCGAAGACCGTCGTCTGGCCAGGGCCGAAGATACCAAGACCTGCCTGGCAATTGATATGGTAGTAGCCTGGCGTATCTTCTTTCTTACCATGCAGGGTAGAAAAACACCAGATATTCCTTGTGATAAATTCCTCCAGGAAGACCAGTGGAAGGTGTTGTATACCTATATAAATAAAACTACCACTCTCCCCAAAGAACCACCTACCCTCTATCAAGCAATACGGATGATAGCAAAACTTGGTGGCTTTTTAGGACGTAAGTCAGATAAGGAGCCGGGAACCACCACTCTATGGCGGGGATTGCAACGGCTTGATAATATGGTCGACTTCTATAAAGTTATAAAACCAGCACAAAGAGCAGGACCCTAAATTATACTCCCCGTGTCATGTATGGGTAAAAGTCAGCCTCCAGGGGAGAGGGAGTAAGGAGGGGAATATTTGTCCCTCTACTTATATAGATGCAAAAAAGGGGCAAAAAAGCAGCACCCTGATAAAAAAATTTTAAAAATTTTTAACAGCAGCAGCAACAGCAGGGTAAAAATTACACCCTAATATTGTTGTTGTTATATTGTTATTGTTCTTAATTGTTGTTGTTAGTGTGGAATTTTTCCACTAGGGGTAGTGGAGAATTTCCATTAGGGTAGTGTAAATTTTACACCAGGGGCAAGGAATTTTAATATCTTCTTAGATGAATTAGGAAGAAGTGTAGAGTTTTAGAAAAGTTAAGGGGAAAGGGAAATATATCACGAAACCCTTATAAATAACCACTTTCAGATTTTGAAGGGGTGAAAATTTAGCTAAAAAAAGCCATTTTCGAGGGGTAAAACCATTACTCGACCTAAAATTACGCGCCACAAGCGATATCTCGCATTCTGCCTCTGAAACCCTTATAATATAAGCCTTTCCCATTACTATAAAATAGTTAAAATCATAAACTTTGAGCTCCTACCATCTCCTTGACCTTTCCTTATAATAAAATTGGGGCAGGGTTTATTTTTAAATCTAGATGCTTTTGATAAATTATGTCTC
The DNA here is from genome assembly GCF_002784285.1 of Candidatus Infernicultor aquiphilus. Lineage (NCBI taxonomy): Bacteria > Pseudomonadati > Atribacterota > Candidatus Phoenicimicrobiia > Candidatus Pheonicimicrobiales > Candidatus Phoenicimicrobiaceae > Candidatus Infernicultor > Candidatus Infernicultor aquiphilus. The sequence goes on along the minus strand of NZ_PFKO01000147.1, from coordinate 11,328 downwards.
AGATTAGTAACCAATTTAGGTCTGTTTTTGAAAAGTTTTCTCAAAAAAAAGGATTTCTAATCATAATGTAGTATATACTAAATAATAATGGTTCCGAAAGGAGAAAAATAAAATGAAAGAGGAAAGTGACTTTAAAAAGATAACCATCATTGGTGTAGGTCTGATCGGTGGTTCTCTCGGATTAGCCTTAAAAAAGAAAAATCCAAAATTTAAAATTAGCGGTATAGATAAATTAGAAATAATAGAAAAAGCCATAGCTCGAGGGGCGATTGATGAAGGTACCATTAATCTTGAAAATGGAATAAAAGAAGCAGATTTAATAATTATAGCTACTCCAGTAAAAACAATTCTAGATTTATTACCCCGAATTAACCCTTTTATTAAAAAAGGATGTCTAGTAACTGATACCGGGAGTACTAAAGGTCAGATTGTGGAAACAGCAGAGAAAATATTATCTAAAGATGTCTATTTTATTGGTGGTCATCCTATAGCTGGCTCTGAAAAATACGGCATAGAGGAAGCCAATCCTTGTCTCTTTCAGGATAAAACTTATATTCTAACTATTACCAAGGACACTAATTTAGTAGCCCTAAAAAAAATATTATTATTAATCAAAATCATAAACGCAAAGAGATTAATATTAGACCCTCTTGAACACGATAGAATTGTAGGCGCAGTAAGTCATTTACCTCAAATTATGGCAGTTTCTCTTACCAACATGATAGGTGAATTAGGTCAACTGGAGAATAGTGATAATTATTTTAAAGCCATAGGAGAGGGATTTAAAGATATGACTCGAATTGCTTCCAGTCCTTATCAGATATGGGAAGATATCTGTGAAACCAATCAGGAAAATATTTTAAAAATGATTCAAGAATTTAAAAATTATCTCCGGATAATAGAGGATAAACTTAAAAACCACCCCGGCAGTTTAAAAGAAGAATTTCAAAAAGCACAAATATTTAGAAAAAGTATATCTTTACCCAAAAGAGATGATTAAGGTGAGATTGATAATTAACCTTACTTATGCTATAATTTAATTGCCAGATGAGGAAATTATGAGCGTTAAGGATAAAAATGAAGTAAAGAATATAGCTGTAAATAGAAAAGCACGCTATGATTACCACATTTTAGATACTTGCGAAGCAGGGCTGGTTTTAAAAGGGACAGAGGTAAAATCTTTAAGAGAAGGCAAGGTTAGCTTGCGGGAAAGTTTTGCTCAATTTGAAGATAAAGAACTTTATATCATGAATATGCATATATCTCCTTATGCTTTTGGTAATATATTTAATGTAGACCCTAAAAGGAAACGAAAATTACTCTTGCACTTGCGGGAACTTAACCGTTTAAAAGGGCAAGTTGAAGAGAAGGGTTTAACCCTGGTGCCTTTACGGATTTATTTTAAAAGAGGTCGTGCCAAGATGGAATTAGCTTTGGCGAAAGGGAAAAAATTGTACGATAAACGGCAATCATTAACCGAGAAAGCAGTTCAAAGAGATGTAGAAAGAGAATTAAAGGATAAAAAATGGGGGCGATAGGTTTCGACAGGGATAAAAGAGGTAAAAATAGCGAGTCGAGGTTCCATGTCCTCGTAAAACCATGGAAAAACATTAATTGCTAGAAACGAACAATTAGCAGCAGCCTAATTAGGCTGCTTGTCTTTAAAGGTTCTTTGTTTACGAGACCTTTATAGGCATAACCTAAAGTAAACTATCTTTTATCTTGCTGCCCAGAAAGGTAAAAGAGAAAATTCAGGGCTGGTTCAATTTACATCCTGTCTATGGGAGGTAAAAAGAGCGAGAAAAAAATCATAGACTACACTCGTAGTGGTTTTTACTGAAATATCTTTGGACGCGAGTTCAAGTCTCGCCGCCTCCACCAAAATTGCTGACGCTTTTGGCATTGGCATCGATGATTTAATGAAAGAATAAACCTACCTATGGCCAATAATAAACAAAATTCAAAAATATTAAACGGTGATTGCGTAAATTGCTCTACAGATGTAATTCTGGAACGATTCGCTACTTCTCTTAAAGGGCTTACCACAGAAGAAGTTGAAAAGCGCCTTGAAGAATATGGTTATAACGAACCGGCCAGAAAAAAGAAAAGCTCCATTGTATTTCAAATTATTTCAAAATTTTTCAATCCTCTGGTTATCGTCTTATTGATAATAGCTTTGTTTTCCATCTTTTTTGGTGAAAAGATAAGCGCGGTCTTGGTTATCTTGATGGCAATTATGAGCGTGGCATTATCTTTTTTTCAAGAGCACCGTGCCGGAAGAGAAGTTGAGAAGTTGAGCGAAATGGTGCGGGCTACCGCAACCGTTTACCGAAACGGCAAAACAATAGAAGTGGATATCAAGGAAATCGTTCCGGGAGACATTGTTGACCTCTCTGCCGGTGATATGATCCCCGCGGATTTACGGATTATTTCTGGTAAAGATTTGTTTCTCAATCAAGCCTCCTTAACTGGCGAGTCTTTTCCGGTAGAAAAAATCGCCGGACCGATACAAACTAAAAGCAGTTCTCCTTCCGATTTGACCAATATCGCCTTTATGGGATCAAGCGTGGTAAATGGCACGGGATTAGGCGTCGTTATTAGGACCGGCTTAGCTACCCAATTTGGCGAAATTTCGCGCAGGCTTGCATCAATAGCCGTGGAGACAAGCTTTGATAAGGGCGTGCGCAGCTTTACGTGGCTGATGATTCGCTTTATGCTCATCTTAGTAGTCGTTATTTTTGCTATAAATGCACTTTCTAAAGGGAATACGTATCAAGCGCTTCTTTTTGCTTTGGCGGTTGCCGTGGGCCTTACTCCGGAAATGCTTCCTATGCTAGTTGCAATTAATCTCTCCAAAGGCGCAATAGCCATGTCCAAGAAGAATGTCATCGTCAAACGCCTTAATTCGATACAGAACTTTGGGGCGATGGATGTCCTTTGTACCGATAAAACAGGCACCATTACCTTAAATAAGATTGTTTTAGAGCGGCATTGCAATGTGGTAAGAAAAGAAGATGAGGACGTGTTAATATTGGCCTATCTAAATAGTTACTACCAGACTGGTCTTAAGAACATTTTAGATCGCGCTGTACTAAGGCATGAGAAATTACTGGTTAAAAAGTATAAGAAAATTGATGAAATTCCTTTTGATTTCTCCCGGAAGATGATGTCTGTCGTGGTGGAAATGGATGGTAAGCATCGATTGATTACCAAAGGCGCTCCGGAAGAAATATTTAAGCGGTGTTTGAAATTTGAATTAGACGGAAATTTCTTTGATTTTAACGCCATTACCCTAACAGATTTGGAGCTTGAATATAAGCATTTAAGCGCTGAAGGATTCAGAGTTTTGGCTATTGCCTACAAAGATTACGCTAATCCTAAAGAAGTCTATTCGAAAGATGATGAAAACGGAATGGTTCTTAAAGGATACGTAGCCTTTCTTGATCCGCCTAAGCCAACAGCTAGAAAAGCTATTGAAACTTTAAGCAAACTGGGTATAGACTTTAAGGTCTTAACTGGCGATAACGAACTGGTGACCAAGAAGATATGCAGCGAAATCGGTCTTGATGTAAAAGAAACCTTAACCGGTGAAGAAGTAGAAAAGGCAAGCGATGAAGAGCTAACTAATATGGTGAAATCCGTAAATGTTTTTTCTCGGCTTTCCCCTCTGCAAAAGGAGCGCATTATTCGGGCTCTGCATAGAAACAATCATACCGTCGGATACTTAGGGGATGGTATAAATGATGCACCTGCTTTAAAGTCGGCCGATGTGGGGATATCGGTTGATAATGCGGTGGATATCGCCAAAGAATCGGCTGATATTATTCTTCTGCAAAAGAATTTAATGGTGCTGGGAGATGGAGTAATCGAGGGGCGAAGGACATTTGGCAATATTCTTAAATACATCAAGATGGGCTCAAGTTCTAATTTAGGAAATATGTTCAGCATGATCGGAGCGAGTTTGTTTTTGCCATTTTTACCGATGTTGCCCATACAAATTCTGTTAAATAATTTTCTTTACGACCTCTCGCAAATAGCAATTCCTTCGGATGATGTGGACGAGGAATACCTTCTTGAATCCAGGCCATGGAACGTAAATTATATCAAGAAATTTATGTTGATTATCGGACCGGTAAGCTCAATATTTGATTTCATAACCTTTGGTGTTTTATGGTTTATTTTCCATGCTTCCGAACCGCTTTTTCATACCGGATGGTTTTTGGAATCTTTCTGTACGCAAACGCTGGTCATTCATATTATCCGTACTGGAAAAATACCCTTTATTGAAAGCAAGCCGAGTCAATTTTTGATGTTTACATCTATATACATCCTAACCATAGGTCTGCTTATACCATTTACGCCTTTAGGGCAACATTTTGGTTTTATTGTTCCGCCACCGCTATATTTTCTGGCTCTTATAATGATTGTCGTAACGTATTTATTTTCGGTCCAGGCAGTAAAAAAGTGGTTCATAAAGAAGTATGGGTATGAATAGAGTAGCTTGTTTTAAATTTTCCACTAGATAAATTAGTTATAAGGAGGAATTTAAATGTCAGGTATAAAACTAAGTATTATAGGAGCAGGAAGTGCTATTTTTTCTTTAAGATTAGTAGGAGATCTTTGCAAAACAAAAGGTTTATCTGGAAGCTCTGTTTCACTTATGGATGTCGATGAAAAGCGTCTAAATTCAGTACATCATTTAGCAAAGAGATATGCTGATCTAGTGGGGACTAATTTAAGGTTCGAGAAAACAACAGATATGAAACGGTCAATTGAAGACGCAGATTTTGTAATCAACACTGCTCTTATAGGTGGTCATGGACAACTGGATGCCAGTAGAAAAGCAGGAGAAATGCATGGGTATGCAAGAGGCATAGATAGCCAAGAATTTAATATGGTTTCTGATTACTATACCTTAAGTAATTACAATCAACTCAAACATTTTTTAGAGATAGCTCACAGTATGGAAGAGATATGCCCGAATGCTCGGCTTCTTCAGGCGGCTAATCCTGTATTTGAAGGTACGACCTTGATATCCAGATATTCTGACCTTAAGGTTATAGGTTTTTGTCATGGGCATTATGGTGTTGAAACCGTGGCAAAAAGTTTGGGATTGGATATAAAAAAAGTGAACTGGCAGGTTGCCGGATTTAACCACAATATATGGCTTACCCATTTTCTTTATAAAGACAAGGATGCATATCCGCTTTTAGATCAATGGATAGAAGAAGAAGCGAGGAAATGGAAACCCAAAGATCCTTTTGATGACCAAATGAGTCCTGCGGCGATAGATATGTACAAATTTTATGGAAGAATGCCCATAGGAGATAGTGTTAGGAATGGGAGCTGGAAATATCATTACCATCTGGAAGCCAAGAAAAAATGGTATGGAGAACCCTGGGGAGGAGCAGATTCTGACTTAGGCTGGGCCTGGTATCAGAATAGTTTGAAGGCATCAACCGATAAGAGTTTTAAGCTGGATGCAGATAAATCTATTAATCTTTTGCAAGAATTTCCCCCTGAGGTTATGAGCGGAGAACAACACATTCAATTTATCGATGCCTTGATCAATGGGAATCAAGAAAGATTTGTACTAAATATTCCCAATAAAGGACCAATAATACCGGGCATTCCCGAGGATGTAGTAGTAGAAGTACCGGTAATTGTAGACCAGAAAGGCATTCATCCAGAGGAGATAAACCCTCCCCTACCAAAGCGGATAATGGATATGTATCTTACCCCGAGGAGGTTAAGGATGGAGTGGGCCTTAGAAGCATTCGTATCTGGTGATAAAAGGATACTTCAAGAAATACTGATCAGAGATCCCAGGACCAAATCTTTTGAGCAGGCAGAAGCAGTTATAGAGGAGATACTTGCCTTGCCTTTTAATAAAGAGATGAAGAAACATTATATGTCGTTTCCGCGAAAACAGAAAAGGCCTTAACTGTTATATTGAAAGATTTTTTACAAGAGATAAATATTCTTCTTGTTCCCAAGATAAAATTTTCTAAATTAGGAGAGGATGGAGTTTTAATTGGTGCAGCAGTGAAGATACTTGAACCTTTAAAAAGAAGAGGGCTTATGGATGTTAAGTAGTAAACACCTTTATGATGAGTTAAATATAAATTTATTTTAATCTATCGGAGCGACTGATGAAAGGAAATGCAATTATAGGGCAATTTGGTGGACCTACCGCAGTTATTAATTCGAGTCTTTGTGGTCTTATTCAAGAAGGTCTCAAATCAAAAAAAGTTGAAAAAGTTCTTGGTATGAGGTTTGGGATTCAAGGATTTATGCAAGATGAGATTTTTGATTTAGGAAAAGAAGACTTTCAAGTCATTGAGGGATTGCGTCAAACCCCTTCATCTGCTTTAGGTTCATGCAGATATACTTTAAAAGACGAAGATTTTCCACTTATAATAAAACAAATTAAGAGATATAATATTCGTTATTTTTTTCTTATTGGTGGTAATGGTTCAATGGATACCATTCGAAGAGTAGAAAAATATTGTCAAAAAAATAATTATAAATTAAATGGTATCGGAATTCCTAAAACGGTGGATAATGATCTTTGCGGTACTGACCATGCTCCAGGATTTGCCTCTGCGGCGAGGTATGTTTGTCTTTCAGTCCAACAAGCTGGCCGACTTGCTCGGGATATGCAAAGAGTCGATAAATATGTTATTTTACAAACTGTGGGTAGAAACACCGGATGGCTGGCTGCCTCGGCAGCTTTGGTTAAAAAAACTGAATCCGATGCTCCTCATCTAATTTATATACCGGAAAGACCTTTGTCTAAAGAAAGATTTATATCAGAGGTCAAAGAATGTATTAATAAAAATAGATGGGTTTCCATAGTTTGCGGTGAAGGTATCCTTTGGGAAGATGGGACTCCGGTAGCCAGTCTCCAAACCCAGAATAATTTGTCCAATATTGAATTTGGAGCAATGGGAGGGGGAAGTGCAGCGCTGACCTTACATAAAATAATTAATCAAGAAACTAAATATCGAGGAGAATTTCAAATAACTGAATCTCTCTCTATGTGTGCCATAGATCGGGCAAGCAAGATTGATCTGGAAGAAGCCTATGCATGTGGAGTTAAGGCTATACAATTGGCTGAAGAGGGTCTTTCTGGGGTTATGGTTTCCCTCCATCGAATTAGCTCTTCTCCCTATCAAGTTGAATTAAAAACCGTTTCACTTAATGAGGTTGCCTTACATACAAGACCAATGGATGATAAGTACATTAATAATCAAGGGAACTTTGTAACCAATGAATATATAAAATATATCCAACCACTGGTGGGAGAACTCCCCAGATATAGTGAATTAAATTTTATAAAAAGTAAATAATAACTATTTTTATTAATAGGAGATTAGAGATGAACTTACGAAATAATAAATATAATAAATTTTTTCTAATTAAAGAAATGCTGGAGACTGCTGAAATAGTCAAACATCTTAATGTTGAAAAAGTATTATCTTATGAAAAAGAAATAAAAAAAGAAAGAATATTTTTTACTGGTGAAGGGTCATCACGCATTTTTCCGGCTAAAAAGGTTATGTATGAAGCCCGAAAAAAAGGTTATAAAGAAGATTTTTACACCGATTGTGCCACTCAAGCCCTTGAATATAAACTTTTAGATAATACTGTGTTTATAGCATCTAATTCAGGAAAAACAAAAGAAGATTTAAAATTAATTCAGAAATTAAAAGAACAAAATCATGATAATATCATTAGCATCGTTGCCAATGCCGGAACTCCTATAATGAAGGAAGCTCATCTATCCTATCTGTTAACCTGTGGTGTAGAGAAAGCAGTTGCGGCAACAAAATCAGTAATAGAACAGGCACTTTTTTATGATTTACTCTTTAGAAAATTAAATAATGTATCCTTGCCAGATCTAAATAAACTGGGAACTTTAATAACTCAGGTTTTAGAGATAACTATTCCAGAGGAGGTAACCAAAACTCTAATAGATTCGAAAGCTATTTATTTCGCTGGTAGAAATAATGGGGTGGCAGAAGAATTAACCCTTAAAGCAAATGAAATAGCCCGTAAAAAATCGGATTTTTTAGAAGGGACTTATGTTTTTCACGGTATCGAAGAAGTTATGGATGCAGATGAGGTGGTAGTAATTATAGATCCATTTAAGAATGATGAGGAAAAATATAAAGATGTGCTTATCGATGGTGTAGGGTTAAAGGTGATTGTCATTTCTACAAAAAAGACTATATTTCCTACTATAATAATTCCTGAATACGGTGATTTTACTAACTATCTTGAAATTGCTGCCGGTTGGAATCTTCTGGTAGAAGTTGGAATAAATATAGGTAATAATCTGGACAAAACATTACGAGCCCGAAAAGTAGGTCATGAATTTAAATCCTTTAATTAATTCTCTCCATTTTTATTTTAATTGTTGTGACTAAACTTTATAGTGGCCAGGGTAACAAAGATGATGCTTAATATTAGTATAAATAGGATTTCGTTAAATATAGTTATTTGATGTCCGAAAAGAGTTAAATTAAGACCCATTGCTTGTTTTAATACTGGATTTAATTTATCGGTTTCTAATATTATTTTTTTAAACATATCTATTGAGTAGGTAAGTGGATTTATAATCACCAGAAAATTCATCCATACCGGTAAGCCATTTATAGGAAAGAAGGCACCTGATAGAAATAACATAGGAAATATAAAAATTTGTATGACCATTTGAAACCCAGTAGTAGTTTTTAATAAGCTGGCAATTAAGAGGCCTACAGAAGAAAGGGTAAAAGCTACTAAAAACATAGCGGGAATTAATTTTATTAAAATAGATAAATTTATCTTTAATCCAGTAAAGGGAACAAAAACAAACATAAGCAATCCTTGTATTACTGCTATAGTAGTACCTCCCAATACTTTTCCGATAGCGATAGAACTTCTTTTTACTGGAGATACTAAGATTTCTCTTAAATAACCAAATTCTCTATCTTGGATTACTGAAAGAGCTGAAAAAATAGAAGTAGTAAAAACTACCATTCCAATAATTCCAGGAAACATAAATTTCATATAATTAAAGTCAGCGAGAGAAGAATAATCACTACCTCCTCTGAACATCGAACTCATAGCTCCACTCATTCCACTTCCAAAGATAATTAGAAACAAAAAAGGCATTGCAAAAGAACTAAGCAGCCTGGCTCTATCTCTAAAAAATCTTAATATATCTCTCTGACAAAGGGCAAAAATTTCTTCCATTTTATCTTCTCCTATGCATTTGCATTCTTTTTTTCATTAGATCTCTTGTTGAAGCTTCTTCTTCTCTTATCTGCCTGCCGGTTAATTTTAAGAAAGCATCATTTAAGGTAGGTCTTCTTAGATTAATACTTTTAATGGGTGTTTGAAACTCTTTTATAAAACTAATTAAAAATCTATTACCTTTATCTACCTTAAAAGAAATAACTTTATGATTTTCAGTTACTTCTTTATTATATTTGGTTTCTATTTCTTTCTTGGCAGCTTCATTATCTGAGGTAATAATTTCAACAATGTCTCCACCTATTTTGCTTTTTAGTTCATCAGGAGAATCTAAAGCAATTAATTGACCATAATCAATGATAGCTACCCTATTACATATTTCTGCTTCATCTATATAATGAGTAGTTAAAAACATGGTAATGCCGGCTTTTTCTTTAAGTTTTAAAATGTATTCCCAAACATGGGCTCGAGTTTGAGGATCAAGTCCAATAGTAGGTTCATCTAAAAAAAGTACCTTCGGATAATGTAGTAGTCCCCGAGCAATCTCTAATCTTCTCTTCATACCTCCAGAAAAAGTCTCCACGATTTTATATCTCTTGTCACCAAGTTCTACTATATCAAGCACTTCTTTTATTCTATTTTCCCTTTCTTTTTTAGGGATTCTGTAAAATCTACAGTGTAAAGAAAGATTTTCATTGGCAGTAAGTTTTTCATCCAGGGTATTTTCTTGAAAGATAATCCCAATACTTTTCCTTACTTCGTTGGAGGAGGTGAGGATAGAATAACCGTTTATGGAGGCTGTACCATGGTTTGGCTTGAGCATGGTACAGAGCATATTTATGGTAGTAGTTTTTCCGGCTCCGTTAGGTCCTAAAAATCCGAATATCTCTCCTTCTTTAACTTCGAAGCTAATATTTTTAACTGCCTCTAAATCGCCAAATTTCTTTCCCAAACTTTTGACTTTAATAATATTATTAAAGTTACTTTCTATATCATTCATTATTAGGTTTACCCACTTATTATTTATTTATTTCGCAATTTACTATTTACTCTTATATTTTTAGCTTGTAAAATGCAATACGCATAATATTTTTATCATATTACCCCCCAGTTTGTCAATTCTTCCTCTCTGGTAGTCTGTGTCAATACTTTGGGGGTAGTTTTCTTTGGTGAAAAAAATCCTCTGGTTTTGGGTAGACTTACCCCTTGTTCTATTATAGCTTATTATTTGGATAAATAAGCACGATTATCCTTATTTTATTTAGGTTACAGTAATACATAGTGATCAACTTTCTTTAGTTTTTTGATGGATTAATTAAAATATCCTACTCTGGATAGTTCTCGCAAAACACCCACCCAGGGTTTACCCTGATCCGGTCCTCTTAAAGCAGGTATGGTTACCTCTATAAGAGGAGAAGTCTCTGTTTCTTTCTTAAAATAGGAAGCAGGCAGAGGTGGTTTGTATTTGCCTACTTTAATATTTCGTTCTCTTTCGGTCTCCCACCAGTCGTCCCATTCTCCATTCAAGATAGTCTCTTTTATCTTTAGGAGACTAAGGGCTCCTTTTTCACTCCAACTCATCCCTCTCTTTTTAAAGCGAGAGGCGATCACCTTATTTATGTTTGATTCTATAGCTCCGGTTCGCTGTATTTCTTGGTCCTTCAGGATAACCTGGTTGGCAATCCCTTGACGATTACGAGAGATATAGGTATAGAGTTTGGTTAGATTATCTTTTTCTTTAAGGTCATAAGGTGCCCTAATCATCTGCTCTATTTTGGATAAAGCCTTATCGGTCTGGTTAGATAGAAGCAGATCTTTTATGGTCTTTTGTTCTTCTTTCCTTCTTCCCAGACCTTCTCTTAGTCTCTTAAAGAGATGATAAAAACAGAGTAGATAGGTAGCAGAAGGGAAGTAATCACCTACTCCCGAGATGATCCAGGAGTCTCCGTCTCCCCCGAAGATAACCTTTTTTACTTTGGAGAGGGAGAGTCTTTCTTCGGCTAAAAGACTTAAGTTTCTCATAAACTCTTTCCCGGTCCCGACAAAGGTGAATTTCTCCTTTAGTCTTTTAGATTTACCTGTTTT
>NZ_PFKO01000317.1:0-3339 GCF_002784285.1 Candidatus Infernicultor aquiphilus | reverse complement strand
GAGTGGGACCAACTTTCAGTTATTATGAATTTAAACAATCCATGGAAAATAGATTGACTGACGAGGAATGGAGAAAAATATTAGATTCCCATCCTCCGCCCGAACCAGAGTGGACCTCTACTTTTTCAGAATGATCAAGACAGCTCATTTAAAAGCATGCTTCGTAGCCTTAAAAAATTCTAAAAGTCCTTTGTGGTTTAACAAAGGACTTTTAGAATAATATTCTCTCTATTTGCTTTATATAATTTTAAGTACTATTAGTTATTAAATTTTAGATTATTAATTCCAATCTTCTTCTTCTTCTTTTTCTTCTTTTTCTAAATATTCTTCCGGGTCACTTTCAAATTCATCTTGGCAGTCTTGCGAACAAAAACTATAATGTTTCCCTTCATGTTCAGTGCCATATTTTTCTTTCTTTATATCCATTCCGCATACAGCACATTGTATTTTAGCCATTTTTTCACCTCCTTACTTAACTAAATTTTTCGATTTTATATTATATCATAAATAAAGCATTTTTTAGTATTTTTTTTAAAAAATATTTTTAAAAATTTTACTAATGCATGGAACGGTTCTCTGTGTCATTTACAAATCAATAAATTAGAAATTGAAAGGAACAATTCTTTTATTGATTAATCTTAATAGAACGGACTATTTTTATTATATCATTCAGATATTTTCCAAATTCTGCTTCTTGGGTATTAAAGCTAAAAGAATAAAATAAATCTCCGATAATTGAATCATAGCGAATAAATTTAAGTGTATCTTTTCCGAATTTCATGGTATACAAAGTCCGCTGAGCAGGATATCCGGAAAGTTTATCCGGAACAGACTCTAAAAAAACGGCACCTGCTTCTTTCAGGGTATCCATATTCACAGAATATAGTTCGGCAAGAGTATATTCTTTTCCAAATAAGGGTGTTGCTCGAAACATCAGGGTTCCGTTAGAATCAGGAAGATAAATCATTACTCCTCTTTCTTGGGAAGAATAGTTAATCCAATTCTCCGGATAAAATAAAGAGATATCCATATAGGCATACTGATAATGATAAAAAACAAACCCTTCCGGTATTTCGGTAGTTTCTTTATCTTGGGCACTAACTAAAAAACATAAACTAAAGATTACGACAGTCACTAAAGCAAGAAAAATATATTTCTTCATATTTTATATCTCTCCTAATATATTTAATTTAATTAGTATCAAGAGGACGGTTACCCCCAGACATCCGTCCCCTTGATAATCTTTCAATTCATTACTCCAAATTAAAAGTTTTATCGGTATTATCATTCCATAATACTTTATCTAACCAAGTATTTGGCCGAGAATGCCAGGTGGTATTAGTTTCTAAATTTTCTACCCAGATTTCATTGATATGCCATCCTGGCCCTAAACCACTATTATCATGTTTGATTTGAATCTTAATAATCTTGCCCAAATCAGAACATTCTATAATAATATTATCTTTATCTCCTCTTTCGAAAGTTCCAACATGACTAGCTAGGCGAGGAGGGTCTGATTTGGAGTATACTGTAAACCATTGGGAATTCATATTGTTTTCTCCAAATAATTTAATCTGTATTTCTGCATCTGTACCAGCCAAATCTCTATCGCTCGTATTTATACTTATCCTATAATGGCTTTTCAGCTTGTTAATAAGTATATCTGGCAAATCATTTTTAAAAGTATCAAGCTTCGGGTCAAGATCATGAACTTTAGGATCTGTTAAATTAGGAGGTTCTCCAACATTATAACAATCAAACCGAAAACGTCCTCCTCCACCACAATCCTCACCTACATTAACGGGACCAGGGAGATCTACTAACATTACTTTGTTATCACATATATCACAAGAAGGGTAAAGAGCATGTTTACCTTCCGAGGCATAAATAACTAGTCGGCCGTCTTCATTAAACTGCAGCTCTCCACAAAACACTTCACTATGATCATATTCTTTAGGAGGCCAAGTTGCAACGTCACCCTTATTACATGTTCTATATGAGGCATTCCAAACTGCATGATGAGCATCGGGATCCCCATGCGAAGAAGTAAAAACCCAATCCAATTTCAAAGTATTACTATCTATTACCTTCCAGGCCATAAATACACGTTCATGATCTCCTGGGTGACTGGTCCAAATGTCAAAATTAACACCCCCATAACTTTGTCTACCATAATCCTGGCTCCAAGTAACTACATAACGGAAAATAATATATTTAGGTAAATTAGCTGAATTAAAGGTTGTTGAAGTAGAAAAAGGGTCATAGGGATGTACTCTTATATAGTTTGCCACATAGTCACTATCTTGATGTTGCAACCAGGGCTCTTCTTCATCAAGTTCAATATAAGGATTAATATATTCTATTGCTTTATCTTCCCATTGTTGTTGTATTCCATCACCATCTAAATCAATTTCAGAGCCCTTTTCAGTTTCGCTCACAAAAATTGGTAGGTTACTAGTAAGAGTTCTTCCATTATTAGTTAAAGATAGTACGTACTCGACATTATCTTCTACTGTTTCTTCTTGTGGATAAAATTTTCCCTGAGTTTGATAATCTGGTGGCTCATCGGTAGATAACCATTGGTCAGGGAAAAAAGTCCATTCTTTATTAATTTCCTCATTAGATACCTGAATTTCATCGACATACCAACCAGGGAAGTTACCAGAATTATCATGTCTTATAATAATATAATCAAGGTTTTCTATATTTATTGCAGTGACCGAGAAAATATTAGTATCTCCTATCTCAAAATCATTAACTCCCGGATCATCCAATAAAATCTCACCACTATCATGGCCATCTTTATCATATATAGTGATATAGACATTTGCATCAGTTCCTGCCGCAATTCGGGTTCCGGTAGTTATTTCAATCCGATAATTAACTTCCCCTATATTATCATTTTCACCATTGCCTGGTTCGGTTACTTCAATGCTTACTGATTCGCTATCCTCTCCACCCCTACCATCACTCACTGTACAGCTAATGTTATAAGTGCCGGCAGTATCGGGGGCGTTCCAGTTTAAAGATGAACTCTCTTCTTGAATAATCTCTCCATTTACTGACCAGCTAAAAGTAAAAGTCTCTGTATCCTGATCACTGGCACTACAGGTAATGGTTACAGCTTGATTTACTTCTACAGAATTTTGACTGGCATCAAGTGAGGAAATTACCGGGGGATTATTATCCGGTCCTCCCTCGTTATCGATAGAGGCATTCACTTCTAACTGATAATCTCCTTCTCCTGAAGAAAGAGATACCTTGATATACCAGGTACCGGTGGAGTCAGCTACATAGTCTAGGATTTTAATCTCTCTCTGGGTGATAGAAGAGCCTCGA
>NZ_PFKO01000173.1:0-14720 GCF_002784285.1 Candidatus Infernicultor aquiphilus | reverse complement strand
ATCGCTGAGAGTAAGTTCCCCCATATGGGCTATCCTGAAGGTCTTCTCTTTCAGCTTTCCATATCCATTAGAAATCATAAAACCTCTTTCGCCTAAGGCTTTATTCAGGTCACCTATGTTAATCTCTCTGATATTCTTTACACAGGTTACGGTATTGGAGGCAAATTCTTCCTGAGCGAAGAGAGCAAATTTATCTTTAGCCCAAGCTCTTACAAAATTAGCCATCTCTATATGGCGGGCAAAGCGTTTTTCTAAACCCTCTTCGAATATCTTATCTAATTGATAATCAAGGGCAAACATATGGGATAGAGAAGGGGTAGAGGGATATTGATAATCTTTCTTTTGAATATACTCATATAGCTGTAAGAGATCGAAGTAAGTTCCTCTAAATTTAACTTTCCTGGCTGCTTCTAAGGCCTTTTCCGATATAGAGCAGAGAGAAAGTCCTGGGGGGAGGCCTAAACACTTCTGACTGGAAGTTAGGCAGATATCGATGCCTAACTTATCCACTTCTATCTTAGTTCCACCTAAAGAGCTAACCGCATCTACGCAGAATATTACTTTGGGATATTTTTTCATCACCTCAGCAATCTCTTCAACTGGATTCATTATTCCGCTGGAAGTCTCATTGTGGGTTATAGTAATCAGGTCATATTTACCGCTGGCTAAAACTTGATCTACTGATTCAGCAGTATTAGGTAATCCCCATTCCACTTCAAACTTATCAGCAGGGACATTGTTATCTCTAGCCATATCATACCATCGATTACCAAAGTTGCCACAAGAAAAGACAGCTGCTTTCTTCTGAGTACAGGAACGGATAGATCCTTCCATTAAGCCACTTCCCGAAGAGGTGGAGAGCAAAATTTCATTTTTAGTGGACATTAATTTTCTTAATTTATCACTGATACTTCTTTGCAAATTAGAGGCTTCTTTACCTCGATGTCCAATCATCGGAGTAGCCATCTTTTGCAAAACATCTTCAGTTACATGAGTAGGTCCTGGAATAAATAATTTTTTATACATTCTCTATCTAAATCCTCCTTATGTTTTATAATATTACTTTTTATATTACTGAAATAATGATTTTATCCTTTAATTTTTTATTAACTCCTATCTAATTAAAACCATATAAAAAAATTCCAGTAGTAATGAATATAATTTATAGATTACTACCTGGGACTGATTAAAATTTTTAAGTTCTTATAAAAAATCCTATTCTTCCCAATTAAGAAAAAATAACTTTTATTCAATACCCTAACTATATTTTCTATTTTCACTAAATAAAAAATTATATCATAAATTTAACAGATAATTTCATTTTGTCAAGTACTATTTAGCTAGAATTAATTTTAAAATTTTTCCGATCTATTTTTTATTCACTAAAAAAGGAAAAAAAGACTTTTCCCCCAGAAAAAGATAATCAATTTATTTTTTCTTTCCAAACAATCTTTCCAGAATCAATTTATAACCATCAGCACCATAATTTAAATATCTTTTTACTCTACTAATCGTAGCAGAACTTGCCCCAGTTTTATTAAAAATCTCTTCGTAGGTAGAACCAGTGTTTAACATCCGAGCCATTTCAAATCTTAAACTAAACTCTTTAATTTCATTAACCGTTGCCAAATCCTCAAAAAAACTGTAACATTCTTTTTCGTTTTTTAAAAGTAAGATGGCTTTAAATAATTGGTCAATAAACTCATCTCTCCAACGGGGATAACTTTCCATCTTTATCACCTCATTTTTAATTCTACTTTTTAAATTATTTTACTTCTACTATTTTCTTCTCTTTCTCAATTCTTTAAAGATATCCAAAGGAGTAATATCAAAACTTCCTAAGGCTACCAAAGTATGAAACCATAAATCGGCAACTTCACAGATGATCGATTTTCTTTCTTTATCTTTAAGAGCGATAATCACTTCTGCTGCTTCTTCACCGATCTTCTTAGGTAATAAATCACTACTACGAGCTAATAATTTACAGACATAAGAATCACTTTTATAATTTAACTTTCTATCTTGAATTATCTGATAAAGTTCATTAATAATTTCACTCTCTATTTCTATTTTACTGTCTTTACCTTTTTCTTCGGAATTTCTTAAACTTTTTAGTGATTTTTTTTCTAAAAAGGAAGAGGGTACAAATTCTATCTCCTTAAAAAAACAGGAATAGTTTCCGGTATGGCAGGCCACTCCTTTTTGCTCAACTAAAATTAATAAAGTATCACTATCACAATCTAATAGATACTTTTTGATAGTCTGGGTGTTTCCGGAATGCTCTCCTTTAAACCATAATTTTTTTCTACTCCTGCTGTAAAAACAAGTTTTCCCTTCAATTAAAGTCTTTTCTAAAGATTCTCTATTCATATAAGCTAACATTAAAACTTGTCTGGTTTTTTCATCTTGAATAATTACCGGAATTAGTCCTTCTGGATTAAATTTTATCTGATTTAAAATTTCATTTTTCTCGATCATCACTTTTCTCCCTCCTTAGATTTACTTTCACTCCTCTTTGCTTTAAATATGCTTTAACCTTAGAGATAGAATATTCTTTTTTATGAAATATGGAAGCAGCCAATGCAGCATCTGCTTTTCCTGCAACCAATACCTCGAATAAATCTTTTGGTTCTCCGGCACCGCCGGAGGCAATAATAGGAATATTGACATTCTCCGAAACTGTTCTGGTTAATTGAATATCATATCCTTCTTTGGTTCCGTCTTTATCCATACTGGTAAGTAATATCTCCCCTGCACCCAATTTTTCTACTTTTTTTGCCCAATCTGTTACTTTTAAATTGGTCCTGGTTCTCCCACCGTTAATCATCACTTCCCATTCAGAAAATCGCCTCACGGCATCAATGGCTACTACAATCGTTGAACTACCAAATTTTAAAGAAGCTTCCTGAATTAATCGAGGATTTAAAACAGCCATTGTATTAATGGATACCTTATCTGCTCCCGCTCTCAACATATGAAAGATATCTTCTAAATTCTTTATTCCCCCACCAACAGTAAAGGGAATAAAAACTTTCTCTGCCGTCTTTTTCACCAGTTCTATGATTATATTCCTCTTTTCCCAGGAAGCAGTAATATCCAAAAAAACCAGTTCATCTGCCTCTTCCTTTTCATAAAACGAAGCTAATTCAACCGGATCTCCGGCATCTATTAAATTAATAAACTTTATTCCTTTTACCACTCGACCTTTGTTTATATCCAGACATGGAATAATTCTCTTGGTAAGCACTTTCAATTCCTCTTTTCATCCTTTATTTTCCCTTGGGTTATTTTGATTGCCTCTTCTAGTAAAATACTTCCTTTATATAGAGCCTTACCAATAATCATTCCTTCCAAACCAATATTTTCAAATTTCTTTAATTTTTTAATATCCATTAAGGAAGCTATACCTCCGGAGGCAATAAGGGGAATATTAATCTTTTTTAATAATTCTTCTATATTTGTAATATTTGGTCCTTGAAGAGTTCCATCTCTCTGGATATCCGTGTAAATTATCCGTCTTGCTCCTAATTGTTCCATCTCTCTGGCAAAATCAAAAGCCTTTATCGGTGTAGTATTCTGCCAGCCTTCTATCGCCACATAGTCATATCTAGCATCTATGCCGGCAACTATTTTTTCTGGAAATTCATCAAACAATCTTTGGGCTAGAACCTTATTTTTCCATAAAATAGTGCCTAAAACGATTCGATTGACTCCGAAATTTATTAACCTTTTTACTTCTTCGTAACTTCTGATTCCTCCGCCTACTTGAACCGGAATATCAACTTTACGGACAATCTTTTCAATAAGAGAGATATTAGTTAATCTGCCATAACGAGCCCCATCCAAATCTACTACATGAAGCATTTTTGCCTTTCTGCTAGCCCACTTTGCCGCAACTTCTACAGGGTCATCAGAAAATATTTCCATCTCTTTAAATCGCCCTTCTCTAAGGCGAACACATTTACCTTCCTGGATATCTATAGCTGGAATAATTAACATCTAACTTAATTCTCCAAAATTTTTTAATATTTTTAATCCTAATGTACTGCTTTTCTCCGGATGAAATTGAACCCCAAAAAGGTTATTTTTCCAAATAGAAGATGAATAAACCAGACCGTAGTCCGTTACCGAGGATATGATCTGTTCATCATTTATCACACAATAATAAGAATGAACGAAATAAAAATAAGATTCATCCGGTACCTCTTTAAAAATAGGATTCAGGTCATGAGAAGGATGATTCACGTATTTTATGGTATTCCATCCCATCTGGGGACATTTGACAGAATGATGAAATCTTTTTGCTTTACCTGGTATTAAATTTAATCCTTGATAAAGACCGCCTTCCTCGCTAAAGGTAAGCAATAACTGCATACCCAGACAAATACCCAAAAAAGGTTTGTTTATCTTTACTGCTTCAATTAATTCTTTATCTATCTTCTTTTTTTTTAATGTATTAATGGCATCCCTAAAAGCCCCTACTCCCGGAAGTACTACAGCACTCGCTTTTTTAATCTGATTTAGATCTTCAGTAATTATCGCCTCATACCCCACTTTTACAAAAGCATTCTGTACACTCTTTAAATTTCCCATGCCGTAATCCACTATTACAATCATCTTTTCCCTCCCGAATTTATCAATCAATCATTCCTTTGGTAGAAGGAATACCATCTATCCGGTTATCCATACTACTTGCCATATCTAAAGCCCGACCAAAAGCTTTAAAGAGAGCTTCTATAATATGATGAGCATTTTTTCCCTCAAGTAAATTAAGGTGTAAGGTGATCCCCCCATGATAAGCTAAAGCTTTAAAAAATTCTTCTACCAGATTAACTTCAAAAACCCCTACTTTTTCTTGTTCAAACTGAACTTGATAGAATAATTGTCCTCTCCCGCTTAAATCTAAAGCAACTTGAACTAATGATTCATCCATGGGTAAGATGGTAAATCCATATCTTTTTATCCCTTTCTTATCTTGTAAGGCATTCTTAATAGCCTCACCCAGGCAGATTCCTATATCCTCTACGGTATGATGATAATCTACTTGAAGATCTCCTTGGGCTTTTACCTCCAGATCAAAAAAACCGTGTCGGGCAAATAAAGCAAGCATATGATTTAAAAAATAAATTTCTGTCTGTAAATTACTTACCCCTTTACCATCTAAACTTATCTTCACTTCTATTTCGGTTTCCAAAGTCTTTCTTTTATATTCACCTTTTCTTTCTTCCAAAGTTATCCACCCGCCTTTCGACTATTTTTTGCTATTTTTAACTCTTTCTAACCGGTCCAAGATACAATTAACATCTTGGGCTAGTAAATCTACTCCTTCATTTAAATAAAACTTTACGGTCTCGTTTTGTAAATTAAATCCTTCTGCTAAAACTATTGCCGACAAAAAGTTTGTTTTTATTATCTCTTTATTAAAATTTTTTGCGGTAATCAAATCATCCCAAATATCACCTACATAGATCCCCAGTTTAGTTTTTAAACTGGCAGATAACCTTTTTAATCCCTGAGGATGGGGTTTTTCTAGGCCATCATCAGCAGTGATTATCTTTTCCTCTGATATAATATCATCCCAACCTAATCTTTCTAAGGCTATCCTGGCCTCCCCCCTGTTTCTACCGGTTAAGATGCCGATAGAGAAATATTGTAATAAAAAGTCTTTTTTCTTTTTATCTATAATTATTCTTTCTTGTTTTATTAAGCCTTCTGTCTTAATTAACGAGGGATAAAATCCGTAAATATTAAAACAATATTCTTCTCCCGCATAAATTTCCTGAAATATTTTAGTAATCAAATCTTTATCCCACAGACTCAATATCCATTCTTTTGCGTGCCCATCTTTCTCGATTGAATCTATTACTTTAGTTAAACCTCCTCCGTGAGATAACCTCTTAGTGATAAAAGTTTTTATATCTGGTTCTCTCATTTTAAGTTCATCTATATCCTTTGAGTTATCTTCCTTTGCCTTAATTAGGTAAAATAAAACCACGGCAGAAGTTAAATCCCAATCATCATTAAAGCCCCCGGTCATCTTAAAATATTCAATTTCTTCCGGGCCAATTAAATTTTGGGAACCCTGAAAGTGTAATATCTCTTTAAAATAAAATTGAACTGTTCGACATATAGCTCTTCTAAAAGACTCCCGCACATCAATTAAGACACCATCGATATCAAAGACAATGGTATCTACTTGAGCAAGTCTATCTAAAATCCTTTTATTTAAAACAATTTTTTCCTGAAATAAATAACCTGGATTTAATTTTTCCGAAATTAACACTAATTAATCAACTCTTTCTTAATTTATTCGACCCGTCTCTATCGTCCCATCTGTCATTCCCGTGGAAACGGGAATCTATTTTTCTTTATTCTCTGGCACCTGCGGGCACGATGCATCGTGCCCCTACAACCCACTACAATAATATTCAATTTAATCCTTCGTTATGAATTTCTTATCTCTATCGAACGGGCATGTGCCTCCAACCCTTCTAATCTGGCCAAACTCGCTATTTTTTCACTGGCTTGCCCCAATCTTTCTTTATCATAAAAAATTATGCTACTCTTTTTGGTAAAGTCTGCTACCGACAAGGGCGAAAAACATCTTGCTCCGCCGGAGGTAGGGAGAATATGATTAGGCCCAGCCCAATAATCTCCCAAAGGTTCTGGAGAATAAGCCCCTATAAATATTGCCCCGGCATTTCTTATCTCCCCTAATATCTGCCAGGGATTCTCTATCTGTAACTCTAAATGCTCAGGGGCAAAGTAATTGATAAATTCTAAAATCATTTCTTCATCTTCAGCAATAATCAACTTCCCTTTTTTCTTTAAGGACTCCTGAATAATTTCCCTTCTATTTAAATTCTTCAACTCACGCCCAATCTCTTCTTTTACTTTTTCTACTAGTGAAGCAGAAGTGGTTATCAAAATAGCCGAGGCTTCTACATCGTGCTCAGCTTGAGCAAGTAAATCACCAGCTAAATATTGAGGATTAGCTTGATCATCAGCCCAGATAAGCACTTCACTAGGTCCAGCTAACATATCTATATCTACTTCTCCAAAGACATTCTTTTTGGCTAAAGTTACATAGATATTCCCTGGCCCTACAATTTTATCTACTTTCTTTACGGTTTCCGTGCCATAAGCTAAAGCAGCTATCGCTTGAACTCCACCTAGTTTATAAATTTCTGAGATTCCTAATTCTTTAGCGGTGGATAATAAATAGGGATTCATCTTCCCCTTAGGAGAAGGAGGACTTACCATCACTATTTCTTTAACCCCGGCAATTATAGCCGGTACCGCTGCCATAATCAGAGAAGAGGGATAAACCGCGCTCCCTCCCGGAATATACAAACCCACTCTCTCGATTGGATTTACTACCTGCCCTAAAATAATACCTCTTTCGCTGGTAGTAAACCAGGAATTTTCTTTCTGCAGTAAATGATAATTAGTAATTCTATGGATAGCTTCTTTAATTATTTTCAGTAAATCTTCTTTAGTTTCTTGTTTAGCTTCCTTCCATTCCTCTGGACTGATTAATATTTCCGCTGGACTTAATTCTACCTTATCAAACTCTTTGGTAAATTCAAGCAGAGCCTGATCTCCCTCTTTTTTCACTCTTAAAATAATTTCCCTAACCTTTTTTTCTAAGTCATCTATAGAATTACCTCGATAAAATCTGTTTTTATAAATCTCCTCTATCTCCACTTTATTTTTTTTATTTAGAAAAATGATCTTGATCAATTTATATCCAACCTACCCTCCTCTTGATATTCTAAATATCCTTTACTATACCATTCCTATCCATATTTCTTAGTTATTTTTATTTATTCTCTACTCTATCCTTAATCTTCTTCTAATTCAGCTGATTCTAAAGCTATAATCTGCTCAATCTTTTTTAAAAATTCATTAATTCTTTGATGTTTAGTTTTATAACTAATCCGATTAACAATAAATTGGGCGCTAAGAGGCATTATCTCTTCCCTTATTACTAATTTATTATCTTTTAAAGTACGACCCGTAGAAACTATATCCACAATTACATCGGCTAAACCTACCTGAGGGGCTAATTCTACCGAACCATAGAGTTTAATCAATTCTACATAGATCCCTTTTTCTTTAAAATAATTTCCGGCAATCACGGGGTATTTGGTAGCTACTTTCAAACGATATCCATGGTTTTGATCATATTTTTCTTGTTTTATCTCTGCAGGAGCAGCTAATACCATTTTACATTTTCCAAATTTTAAATCTAAAAGCTTATAAACATCTTTATTCTCTTCTAATAAGACATCTTCACCTACTATTCCTATATCTGCTGCTCCGTATTCGACATAAGTAGGATTATCTTTAGGTCTGGTAATAATAAACTCAATCTCTTTTTCGGGATTAAAAAAGGTCAATTTTCTGTTTTTCTCTTCCCCACTTTTTAAATCTATTCCTAATTTTTTAAATAATTTAAGAGAAGGATTAAATAATTTTCCATTGGATAAAGCAATTACTAAATAATTAATATTATTTCCTTTACTCATAAGTTATAATTTCCTCTCTCTCGGAGATCGTTTCAATTTTTTTTACTTCTTTGGATGGGGAATTATCTATTCTTAGGATATATTTTATCCCTTTACTTCGAGCATATTTAAGTAACTCCTCCCATCCTCGTCCACTTACCTCTACTTCTACTATGCCTCCTTTTTTTCTTATTTTTTGGGCGACTAACAGAGCTTTTTTAAAATTAGCTTGATTATTTTGATAATACACTACATATTGGTCGGGTTTTCCTATCTTTAAGGAATTGATATTTTCTTTTTCTAAAGTTATCATTAATCTCTCTAAACCAATAGCAAAACCGGTGGAAGGTAGGTTTTCTCCAAATTTTAAATAGAGATGATCATATCTTCCTCCTCCACAAATCGGAAATCCCAAATATTCTGTATAACCCTCAAATATAATCCCCGTATAATAATCAAAATCACGGATAATCCCTAAATCGATTAGCACATATTTTTCTAAGTTATAATCTCTTAAAAGGTGGAAAACTTCTTTGATTTCTTCCAAAGCAGCTAAAGATAATTTATGGTTTACCATCTTCTCAGCCAGTTCTAATACTTCCTCTTTCCCTCTCAAGGTGGGTAGCTTTAAAATAAATTCTTTTTCCTTGTTCTGGATATTTTCTGAAGATAAGATCTTATCCAGTAATACAAAATCTTTATTTAAAATAGCTTCTTTAATCTCCCGTTTTTTACCTGCAGTAATTTTTATAGATTCCATAATACCATTAAAAAAATTAACTTGTCCTATATCTATAAAAAAATTTTTCAGTCCACTATTTTTTAAACATTCTATAGTTAAAGCAATTACCTCCGCATCTGCTTCTTTACTATTTACTCCGATTAATTCCACTCCAGCTTGACAAAATTCTCTTTGACTTCCCACCTTAAAATCATCGTATCTAAAAACATTACCAATATAATAAGCTCTTATCGGTTTAGATTCCTGCTGCATTTTACTCGAAACTACTCTGGCGATTGGAGTAGTCATTTCAGGTCTTAAAGCAATAATATTTCCTTCTCGATCAAAAAATTTAATCATCTCTTTTTTCATGATCGATCCTGCACCTTTGGCTAAGATTTCATAAAATTCAAAAGTAGGAGTAATAATTTCTTGATAACCCCATTGGGTAAAAATCTTACTTATCCTATTTTCTAATAGTCTCCTCTTTAAAACTTCTCCTGGCAACAAATCATTTAATCCTTTTGGAATATTCATCTACTATAACCTCTCCCTTAACCCTTGTCTTTTTCTAAATATAATTTTTATTCTTTAATGCGTTAAAGATTTAACGAATGAAATTTAGAGAAATTTTAACATTGTTTTAGAATTTTGTCAAATCTTTTCCCTTCCTCCACTTTCTCACATTGGCACTTTATGATATAATCGTTTAATGAAAAAATCAATGAATTACTGTAAGGAGTACTGATGGTTACCAGAAAAAA
The DNA here is from genome assembly GCF_002784285.1 of Candidatus Infernicultor aquiphilus. NCBI lineage: Bacteria > Pseudomonadati > Atribacterota > Candidatus Phoenicimicrobiia > Candidatus Pheonicimicrobiales > Candidatus Phoenicimicrobiaceae > Candidatus Infernicultor > Candidatus Infernicultor aquiphilus. The sequence continues at coordinate 4,725 of NZ_PFKO01000173.1, read as the reverse complement.
TTTCGGGCGTACCTGGTGGGGAAATGCCTGGATAGAAGCAATGGCACGAATTGATCACGACACCAACCGCTTGCCCAGAGGTAGAAGTTATGCCAACGGTGGCAGAGTACAAGAGATTCAGATTTGTAACGGCGTTGTGAAAGCAAAAGTAAAAGGTAGACAACCAAAACCTTATCAAGTAACCATTTACTTGCAAAAATTTACCCCGGAACAATTCGCCAAAATAAAATCCTGTATCGCCGAAGATCCAGCCTTAGCCTCTGAACTGGCTTTAGGAAAACTACCGCAAGAGATGCTGAATCGGCTTGCTCAGGAAAAGATCTTTCTTTTACCGACTACCTGGAAAGAGCTTAACGCAAACTGCTCCTGTCCCGACTGGGCCAACCCCTGCAAGCACCTCGCTGCAGTCTACTATCTTATTGCTAATGAAGTGGATAAAAATCCCTTTATTTTGTTTCACCTACGAGGTGTGGAAACCAACACCCTAATGCAGGCCGCCGGTTTTACAGAACCTACCGCGGCTGCTGAAAACGAAGAAACTTTTATCCCTTATACACAAATAAAAGTTCCCGCCAAAGGCAATAAAAAGGACAATAAAGTCGAACCTGAGTTTTCATCAATTTTAAGTTCTCTCTCTCAAGAAAAGGATAGTGCTGCCATTTTTGCCCTGCTGGAAGAATCCCCTTTGTTTTACCCCGAGGGTAATTTTAAACAAATCCTATTTAAAGCTTATCGCAATATAACAAACCGTATCAAACAATTACAGCTACTGGAAGATTTCCCCAGTTGGTTAAAGTCAAATATTTGCCTGCTCGATCCGGGAACTAAGGTCCGTCAGCCTTTATCTGAAACTTCTTTTTTTATCTTTCTCCCCAATAAAATCCCGAAAGATTTGGAAGGCCCATCAAAAATAATTACCGTTCTGCCTGTGCGTGTCTGCACCTGTCTGCGTGCGAACACGCACAGGCAGGCGCAGACAGGTCCCGAAGCCGTGGGCGGAAAGTTGGTTCTAAAAAGAAAAAAGGGGATGCTATTGCCCGCAGCAACTCTAATCGATTACTTTATAATATCACCTCTGCAACTTTCTTCTGAAGAGAGCTCCCCTGAGGTAAAATTAATCAGCATCGCGACCACTATAGCCCTGGCCCTGGCCAGGGAATCAGCATTTGTGCCACAGATAAGGAATGACCAAAAAGGTAACTTTTTTGTGCGTTATATGCCCCTTAACCAGCTGAAAGTCACTGAAAAAGCCCTGGACTTTCTGGCCGGCCTCATTCCGGTAACCTTTCTTTATCGAAAAGAAGAAAAATCTCTTCTTGTAGGGCGAGATGCCGCCAGTTCTCTTTTATCACTTATCCTGACCTATATTGTGCATCGCTTTTCCGGGATCAAAGAAAGTAATAAGCTTTGTAACACCTTTTTTAATGGGGAATATTACCAGGTTCAGGACTTTACCGAAAGGCAGACCGCCAGGGTAATTACCAACTGGCTAAGCATATTAAACTTAAGTGGGAATGAAATTTCCCCGGCAATTAGAATAGAAATACCTCAGGGTAAAAAAACTCTTTTTCAGTTACAGGTGGAGATAGAAAACAAAAAAGATCCCCTCTCCCCACTTCTCCCTTTAGCGGATGTATTTACGACAAAAAAAACTATTTTCTCACATCCCATTGAAATGGTGCGCTTTACCGTAGCCCACCAAATTTCTACAGCCTCTACTTATTTCCCGCCTCTAAAAACGGTTCTCAGCAGTAAAGGAAAGGAGTCACCCCTTATCGACCCTCTGGAAGTGGCCAGATTTATCCAAAATGGCCAACATATCTTTAATATGCTTGGCATACGCGTGATTGTGCCCAAAGAATTAAAAATACTTAGCTCGCCTCAGCTGTCTCTGGCAGCTAAGCTTAAAGCCGGCGAGAAGCAAAATATTTCTTATTTTAACCTGGAAGAAATGTTAACCTTCTCCTGGGAAGTGGCTCTGGGTGATCTTAAACTAACGCGAAAAGAATTTCTTCAGCTGGTCAAATCTGCAGCAGGGGTAGTAAAATTCAAAGAGCACTATCTGTTACTTCAGCCTGAAGAAGTAGCGCGAATAGTTAAAAAGCTAAACCAGCCCTTGCCTAAACTATCTTCTGCAGAAATAATGCAAGCATCACTAACCGGACAGACCGCCAATATTTTTTTTCATTCTGATGATCAACTCCGCAAAATGATAGATGAGCTTACCAAGTTCAAAATGGTCAAACTCCCAAAAAGCCTAAAAGCAGTGCTTCGACCCTACCAGAAGCGAGGTTTTCAGTGGCTTTACTCTAACGCTGACAAAGGGCTCGGTTCCTGCCTGGCCGACGATATGGGATTGGGTAAAACCATCCAGGCGATTGCCCTTATTTTAAAACTGAAAGAAGAGAAAAAACTGGACCATCCTGCACTGGTAATTTGCCCGACTACCCTGGTCGGTAACTGGCTGAAGGAATGCAACAAATTTGCCCCATCCTTAAAAGTTTTGACCTATCACGGACTAGAACGTCAACTTATTACCGCCCACGCCGATTTAGTCATTACCACATATGGGCTATTGCGCCGTGAAGTTGAAAAATTTAAAAAAATAAACTGGGATCTTATTATTATTGATGAAGCTCAAAATATAAAAAATGCAGATAGTAAGCAGACCAAAGCGGTTAAAGCATTAAAAGCCAGGGGCACTATCGCCTTAAGCGGAACGCCGGTAGAAAATCGCCTGAGTGAGCTCTGGAGTATTTTTGATTATTTAAACCCAGACTACCTGGGAACCCGGCAGAATTTTATGCGTCGTTTTGCTATGCCCATCGAAAAGTACCGTGACCAGAGAAAAATCGCCTTATTACAAAAAGCCACCGCTCCTTTTATTATGCGTCGCATGAAGACAGATCGTTCCATCATACAGGATTTACCGGATAAGATAGTAAAAAATGAATACTGTTACCTGAGCAAAGAACAGACTGCTATCTACCAGCGTGTTGTAGATACTAATATACAGGAAATTTCCAACAGTGAAGGAATCGCGCGCCGGGGACTTGTTTTCAAGTTAATGACCTCTCTAAAACAGATCTGTAACCACCCGGTTCACTATACCAAAAAAGGAACTGTGGTCAAGGAGCACTCGGGTAAAGCAGAGATGACCATTTCTCTACTGAAAAAGATTATATCCGCCAGGGAAAAAGTGCTCTTGTTCACCCAATACAAAGTGATGGGAAATCTACTGGTACAACTAATCCAGACAGAACTTCAGGTAGTTCCTCTCTTTTTTCACGGCAGCCTCACCCGGAAAAAACGAGAAATGATGATTGAGGATTTCCAGAACGGCAATTGCTCCCCCATTATGATCATCTCACTGAAAGCAGGAGGCACCGGCCTTAACCTGACCGCCGCAACCAACGTCATCCACTACGACCTTTGGTGGAACCCTGCCGTAGAAGCACAGGCAACCGACCGGACTCACCGTATCGGCCAAAGCAGGGAGGTATTTGTACACCGGCTTATTACTATCGGTACATTTGAAGAAAAAATTGATGAAATGATCAGCGCCAAAAAAGAGTTGGCTGAGTTAACTGTTTCTACCGGTGAAAAATGGCTCAGCGAACTCTCCAACCAGGAACTGAAAGAAATATTTAAGCTAAGCTAATTCTTCGGGATACCTTTCGCTTGAAATTTGTATGTGGAAGATGTATAATCATTGTAGATACATTTTATAGTTCATTTTTGGAAGGAAGGTACTATATGCAAACTAAGATTAAAAAATGGGGTAACAGTCTGGCATTACGAATTCCCAAATTATTGGCATCAGATGCAAACCTGAAGCTAAATAAATGGGTTAATTTATCTATAGATAAGGAGAGTATCATTATTACGCCAATAAGTGAAAAAGAATATTCGCTCGAAAAACTTTTAGAAGGCGTCACTAAAAGCAATCTTCACGGAGAATTTGATACCGGGGCACCGGTTGGAAAAGAAAACTGGTGATGGCGAGCAATTTTATTCCGCATAGAGGTGATGTGGTTTGGATAGATATGCAGCCTCAAGCCGGCTATGAACAATCCGGAAGACGTCCGGCAATCGTTCTGTCGCCAAAATCTTATAATGGTAAAGTTGGCCTGGCCTTATTATGTCCGATAACCAATCAAATAAAAGGATATCCTTTTGAAGTTATAATCCCATCTGGATCAAAGGTAACAGGTGTTGTTTTATCAGACCAGGTGAAAATCCTTGATTGGAAAATTAGAAATGCCGAATTCTGTGATAAAGTACCTGAGGCTGTGGTCCTGGAAATATTTAAAAAACTTGAGACACTGCTAAATTTTGATAGGTAGTGTTTTATTATTTTTTATTCGATTAACTAGAGTATCTTGCGTTAATATTGTTTTATGTCGCGCTCTGGCAACCTGTTCCCCAATCCAAAGATTTTGGTATTCCTTGTCAAATTTCTCGCAAAATTCTTTATTCTTCATTAAATTATCCATATAAGTTTTAGTTTTTTTCATAATAAATATCCTCAAGCTATTGTTAAAAAAGAAAACCCGCCAGGGTGCGTATTATAAAGAGGCGTAGTGGGTGTGTTATCTATAAGACGCGCTTCTTAAGCTTATTTAAACCCGCTCCTATATTAATATATTGAAATATCAAGAGGATAGTAAGATCTTAAAGCTTATGATTTTAACTAATTTATAGCAAGATGAAAGCCTTATAAAA
>NZ_PFKO01000085.1:8656-14730 GCF_002784285.1 Candidatus Infernicultor aquiphilus | reverse complement strand
GGAATATATATTTATACCGGAAGTTATATTTTAAAGGAGAAAGAAGCAATTTATAATGCTGGTTCTCTCTTTGGCTCTAATGGAAATTTAATAGGAACTCAAAAGAAAATACACCTTACTGATTTCGAGGTTAAATTAGGAATGAAAAGAGGCAATAAAATGGAGGTTTATTCTTTACCTTTTGGTAAAGTAGTATGCCCTATTTGTATGGATGCTACTTACTTTGAGACTTTCCGTATCGCCAGAGAGATAGGAGCAGATATGGTTATTTTGCCTATTGCTAATTTAGAAGAATATACTATATGGAAGGCCCTAAGAGGAATTTGGCCCAGAGTACAAGAATCATATCTGTATGGTTTAAAGTCCTCCTTAAATGGATGGATTGCCGGGATGCATTTTACCGGAAAGGCCGGCGTATTTGCTCCTTTATTAATGACTAAAAAAAAAGATGGAATTTTATCTTTATCTTCCTCTTATGAGGGAAATCAACTGATATCGGCTAATTTAAACCTAAAAAGATTGTATGAGGCAAGAGAAAAAGCAGAGTATCATGAAGATAAAAATGTTGAGTTTGAAGAGAAATATATCGAAAAAACCTATGGTGTGAATTAATAGTAGGATTTCTAAGAAAGGAGAAAGAGATGGAAGAATTTAAGGGTAAAAGATTTTTTCTGTACAACCTGTCCACAACAGGATGGGTATTGTTAGATTCGATCTGGTTGACTTTTTCTATAGCCTTTCTACTTCCCCCCAAAGAGAAGGTAGCAGAAGGTATGATCCTCTTTGTTTCTAATGAGAGGTTTTTCGGAATTATTACTGTGTTGGGAGCAATGATGTTCTTTGGAAGGATAGTAGATGCTATTACTGATCCATTAGTGGCTTCCTGGTCTGACCGCTCCACCTCAAGATTTGGCAGAAGGAGATTTTTCCTTATTATAGGCGGACTTCCTCTGGCAGTATCTACAGTTCTGATATTCTTCCCACCTGTAGTCCATACTTCATTCATTAATGGTATCTATCTGGCTATTGTTTTTGGTTTCTACTTTTTTTTCTTTACTGTATATGTCGTTCCCTATCTTGCCTTAATTCCTGAACTCGGTCATAATGAAAAAGCTCGGATTGGTATTGCCACAGCTCAAGGATACTTCTCTCTAATTGGTTCAGCAATAGTGATGATTGGCGGACCTCTTCTTTTGACTTTATTTATGCAGAACACTGATTATGTAGGGTCTTACCGGAAAATGGTTATTTGTCTGGCTACTCTCGGAGCACTATTATTATATACCGCTGTATTTGCGGTAGATGAGAAAAGATTCTCCAATGCCAGGCCCAGCCAAGTTTCCCTGATTGATTCCTTTAGAAAAACAGTGACGAATAAGGCTTTTATTATCTATCTTCTTGCTAATATGTCTTTATGGTTTCTTTTTAATATTGTCCGTTCATCTGCTATACCTATTGTAATTACTCTGATGGGTGCTGATGAGGCCTTTGCCAGTAATATATTTACTATCCTCTTTGTTATTGCGGCTATCTGTTTCCCGCTTGTGGGATTTTTAACGAGGATTCGAGGGAAGAAAACGATTATGATTATAAGTCTTGTTTTATTTTCAATATTTTCTATTTTTCTATCCCTCACCGGTCTGACCCCGGTAAATCCTAAGACATGGGGACTAATTTTTGTAGGACTTATGGGCTTTCCTACCGCAGTTCTAATAATTATTCCCAATGTGATTCTTTCTGAACTTTGCGATGTTGATTATAAAAAAACTGGAGAGAGAAGAGAAGCTATGTATTTTGGGGTTCAGGGTTTCTTTATGAAACTCAATTTAGGACTTTCGACTGCAAGTCTTGCTCTTTTATATTCTATTTTCGGGAAAGATATCAGTAATCCCCTGGGAGTAAGATTAGCTCCGGTATTGGGAAGTATAGTAGCTTTCTTAGGGCTTATAATTATGACCCGGTATCCGGAAAAACAAATTAAAGATCTTCTATCAAAATAATTTTATAAAATATTGCTTGATTTATAATTATCAGCAAGAGAAGGGTTTTTCTAGCCCTGGTAAAAGAGAGAAATTACTATTTTAGATAGGATTTAAAAGTTTTATCAATAATTAGAAAGAGGGGTTGATTATAAAAAATAGAACCGTCCCCTTTTTCTATGAGGGCACTGAAAAAAGAATACAAAAAATGTGAAAACAATTAGGGTCCCTTGACTAAATTTTAAAAGTAGTGTATTATACTAAAAGATAATAATATAATACTTAAAATAAGTAATGAAAAAAGTAATCTCCAAAAATTCAATGAATTATTATACTAAAGTTACCTGCAAGTTACTATCAAACAACGAAAGGGGGGATGTATCTTTCTAAAAACGTAAATTTGGCTAACACGAATTGCGATGCAGAAAATTTAGTTCTTGCTTTGGGTACAAGTATTACAAATTTTAATTTTATGTTTAAAGGAGATTTTTATTATGAAAAAATTTAGTATCACTTTATTAACGATTGTATTGTTCGTGGTATTAGGCCTCTCGGTTTTTGCTGCAGATACACCTATAAAGATTGGTTTATCATTTTCTGATTTTACTCTTGAAAGGTGGGTAAGAGAAGCAGCTGACATGACTGAGTTAGCGCGTAAAGCTGGTGCTCAGGTTATAGTCCAAGAGGCTAATCATGATCCAAAGATACAGAATGACCAGATTGAGAACATGGTTCTTCAAGGGGCAAATGTTATTATTATTGTTGCAGAGGACGGTGCAGCTGCAGCGACAGCAGTAGACGCAGCAGCAAAAGCAGGAGTTAAATGCATAGCATATGATAGATTAATCAAATCGCCTAATGTGTCAGTTTATATTTCGTTTGATAATGTTGAGGTAGGACGAGCTGAGGCAAGAGGAGTATTAGCGGTGAAGGATAGTGGAAGATTTGCACTTCTTGGTGGAAGCCCAACAGACAATAATGCTGTACTCGTTAGACAAGGACAGATGGAAGTTCTTAAGTCTTACATTGATAGTGGTAAGATCAAGATAGTTGCTGATCAGTGGGTACCTAATTGGGATACGACTGAAGCACTTAAGATTATGGAGAATATGCTTACTGCCACAAATAATCAGATTGATGCGGTAGTTGCTTCAAATGATTCAACAGCACTTGGTGCAATCGAAGCCCTGAGAGCTCAAGGTCTTACTGGAAAGGTCCCAATTTCCGCGCAAGATGCCACAGCAGCTGGTTGTAATGCTGTAGCTAAGGGAGAGCTTACTGTGAGCGTATACAAAGATATAAGACTTCTTGTTCCATTGGCAATTGACATAGCTATGAAGTTAGCTAAAGATGAAACGCCAGAAGGACTAAAAAATTTCACATTTGCCGTACTTACTGGAGATAAAAACTTACCAGGATCTGTACCTTGTAATTTTTTAAAAGTTGTAGGGGTAACCAAGGACAATCTCTATGATGTAGTTGTTAAGAGTGGTTATCAGAAATACGATGAAGTGTATAAAGATATTCCTGAAAAAGATAGACCACCAAAAATCTAATTACTAAAAAAGTGCACCACAGATTATTATTAATATCTAATATCTGCGGTGCACTCAATTTTTATAAGTGAAAACTATAAAAAGTCAACCCTTTATGGGGGGTAATAATATTTTGAAAGATGAATGCATTTTAAGAATAGAGAGTGTAACAAAAGACTTTCCAGGCATTAGAGCATTATCAAATGTTTCCTTTAAAATAAAAAAAGGAGACATTCATGGTTTGTGCGGGGAAAATGGTGCTGGGAAATCTACTTTAGTGAAAATTCTTGCAGGAGTTTATCCTCACCATACTTACGAAGGGAAAATTTACTTTAATGATAAAGAGCTAAAATTTACCAGTTCTTCTATTGAAGAGGCAATCAAAGAAGGAATTGCTACCGTTTATCAGGAACCTGTTCTTGTTCCTCAAATGACAGTAGGGGAAAATATTTTTCTGGGAAGAGAACCGGAAGATAAAGGTATTATTAATTGGAGTAAACTATTTTCAGATACTAAAAAAATTCTTAAGAAATATGAATTAAACATTCCCTTTTTTGCTAAGGTATCGACGCTGAGTGTTGGTCAACAACAGATGGTTGAGATTGCTAAAGCCCTCGTACAGGAGATTAAGCTTCTAATTTTGGATGAACCTACTTCTGCTCTTAATGAGGCTGAAGTTAATTACTTAATGGAAATACTCAAGAACTTGAAAGATAATGGAGTGACCTGTATATACATTTCTCATAGACTGGAGGAATTTTTTAGAATCACAGATAATATTACAGTTCTTAGGGATGGACGGGTGGTCGATACAGTAAGAACAGTAGATACCAGTGAAGAGAAGGTCATTGCTATGATGGTAGGACGCGAAATGAAGAAAAGATTTCCCGTTAGAAATTCTAAGCCTGGGGAAAAGATTTTGGAAGTTAAGGACTTATCGGTATTAGCTCAGCGTAAAATGGTAATCAAAAACGTTTCATTTGATTTAAGAAAAGGCGAAATATTGGGGATAGCTGGCCTTATGGGTTCCGGAAGAACCGAGCTGGTTACCGCTATATTTGGAGAGTATGGAAAGCATGTTACCGGAGAAATATTTTTGGAAGGGAAACCAGTAAAAATTAATTCAGCAAGAGATGCTATGAAGTATGGAATAAGTCTTGTTCCAGAAGATAGAAAAAAGATGGGGCTGGTGTTAATACAAGAAGTCTTTAAAAATATCTCATTGTCAAACCTTAGAAAATTTTCTAATGCATTGAGTATTGATAAGTATAAAGAATTAAAAGAATGTAAAAAATATGCTGATTATCTTACTATAAAGACGCCATCTCTTTTTACAATTACAGAATCTTTAAGTGGAGGTAATCAACAGAAGGTAGTAATAGCAAAGTGGTTAATGTCAAATCCAAAAATTCTCATTCTCGATGATCCGACCAGAGGGATTGATGTAGGGACTAAATATGAGATATATAACCTCATAAACAGACTTGCAGAAAATGGTGTAGGTATAATTATGATTTCTTCTGAGTTAGAAGAAATACTTGGAATGAGTGACCGAATCACGGTTATGTGCGAAGGAGAATGCACTGGAATCTTAGACCGAAAAGATGCAACACAAGAGAGGATAATGGCTTTGGCTTCAACTACTAAAAGAAGCCATAGTTATAGTTAATGAAACCATTAAATTTTATTCATAAAATTAAGAAAATTAAGATTGATATTAGAGCTTATACACTGATATTTGCTCTGCTTATTATCTGGTTACTTTTTGGTTCTTTAACTGGCGGGGTCTTCCTTTCCTCAAGAAATTTTTCAAACCTTTTAAGGCAAATGACTATCGTTTCTTTCCTTAGCATAGGAATGACTTTAGTTATTATAACTGGTAATATTGATCTTTCTGTGGGATCGATGATTGGTTTTATAAGTGTAATAGCTGCTTATCTACAGGCGGTTATGTTCCCTACATTTCTCCCCGGACTATTTCCAACTCTATCTGTCGAACTGTTAGGTATACTGAGTACAATTATAACTATCATTATCTGTCTTTTACTAGGCTTATTAATTGGAATATGTCAAGGCTATATTGTTGCTTATGGAGGGGTACCGGCCTTTATTGTAACCTTGGGAGGAATGCTTGTTCTTCGGGGAGGAGTTCTTGGTGTTACTCGAGGGAAAACAATAGTTCCTATTGAAGATTCTCTCCGGTTAATAGCCCAAGGATATCTGTCTAAAAATCCAGGTATACTTATAGCAGTTATTGCTATAATAATTATTTTTCTGATTACTTTGCAAAGTCGAACAAAAAAGAAACAATATGGTCTTGAAATTAAACCTCTTCCTTACGATTTAGTGGTAGCATCGGTGTATTCAGCCCTTGTTTTAGGTTTCGTTCTGATTATGAATAGTTATAAGGGGTTACAGATTCCAGTATTAATTATGACCATAATAGCAATTTTGTTTACCTACTTAACTAATAACACTCGGTTTGGTCGGTACATATATGCTGTTGGAGGAAACAGAGAGGCAGCCAGACTTTCAGGTATAAATGTTCAATCTGTTGTTT
>NZ_PFKO01000085.1:0-8599 GCF_002784285.1 Candidatus Infernicultor aquiphilus | reverse complement strand
GTTATGTTGCCGCAGGTACCACTAGTGGTGGCATGAATTATGAACTTTCAGCTATAGGTGGTTGTGTTATGGGTGGTACCAGTTTAATGGGAGGCATTGGAACAGTTTTTGGAGCTCTAATGGGTACCTTGCTTATGACCAGTCTCGAAAATGGAATGAGCGTTATGAATATGAGTGTGTTCTGGCAGTATATAGTTAAAGGCTTAATCCTGATTTTAGCAGTTTATGTAGATGTAACATCAAGGAAAAACAAGTCTTTATAAGAGAGTGTATAATATTTAGAAATAAATTAGAAAAAGAAGGAGAAAATTTTATATAATGAAGAGAAGTAAAGCTAGGTTAGGAAACTCAATCGTAATCAGAAAATGGAATTTAAGTAATATTTTTAAAGCAATTCGCAAGCAAGGTTCTATTTCTCGGATAGAACTAACTGAAATTACAGGATGTAGTGCCGGTACAGTGTCAAACCATGTTAGAACTCTGATTAAAAAAGGTTTCGTGATTGAAACCAAAAAAGGTATTTCTTCTGGCGGCAGAAAACCAATACAATTAATGATTAATCCCCACAAAGCTTATATTTTTAGTATTGAGATTGAGGTTAACCAGATAAAGATAGTGATGTTTGATTTAGAAATAAAAGTGATAACCAAGAGTGTTATTCCCATAACCTATAAAGATGATTACCAGAAGAACCTTGAACAAGTATTTTTTGAGATGGATAAGATGAGGGAAGAAAAGAATTTAAAATTAGATAATCTCCTGGGAATAGGAGTAGCAGTACCTGGTTTAATTGATAAAGAGAAGGGTATATTAGAATTTGCGCCTAATTTAGGATGGAAAAATGTTTATATTTTAAAGATTTTTAAAGATAAATTTAACCTTCCGGTAATCTTAGATAATGAGGCGAAAGCAGCAGCTATTGGGGAAAGAGAATTTATCTATCCAAAAATGGATAATATGGTATTTATCTCAATTAATGAAGGAATAGGTTGCGGGGTTATTTTGAATGGTGAACTATATAGAGGAGCTAGTGGAAATGCAGGGGAATTCGGTCATATAATTATTGATAATAATGGTTTAGTATGTCACTGTGGTAATAAAGGGTGCTGGGAAACACTTGCTTCGGAAAGCTATATTGTTAATAGGTATTTAAAATTATCTAATAGTAATAAAGAATTGACTAAGAAAGAGATATATCAAATAGGTAAAAATGGCGATAAAAAGATAATTGAGATATTTAATGAAGTAGGAAGGAATATTGGGATAGGGTTAGTCAATATTATTAATGGGCTTAGCCCTGAATTGTTAGTAATTGGCGGAGGGATTGTAGAGATAAAAGATTATATTTATGATGAAATTATTAAAAAACTTGAGGAAAGTGCCTTATCTATTTCGTATAAGAAGGTAGAAATTAAATTTAGTGAATTAGCTGGTTTAGCTGCAGTTTATGGGATGGCTGATTTAATTATTAATGAAAGAATTAAATTTATTTAATCTAGGTTTCAGAGAGGAAGAAGGTCAAATCATAAAAGGTCCTTTTTTGTAAATCAATTAATATACCTTACTATTTAAGGAGTGGAAAATGAAAGAAAATAAATCATTACATAGTATCTGTCGATGGACTTTTAATGCGGGGAAGGGTGGCTTTGTCCCCGATGATATGAGGCCAAAATGGAATTCTAAAAATTTAAATACTGTTGATATGATTAAGCTGGTAAGAAATAGAGTTGCCCCGAGATTACCGGGTAATATAGAGTTAGGAATTGAAATGCATTATGATAATGAGTTTGATGAAAAGACTGCTCCTGAAATAGCCGATGCCTTAGTAGATTCCAAGATATATCTGGCTATGGTAACTCCAGGAGCTCACAGACATTATGCTTATGGTGGTGTAGCCTCCTTAGATCCTCAGGAGAGAAAGAAAGCAGAAGAATTTGGGGAGAGGACGGTTAATCTTGCTTATGGGACTCTTCGGAAAGCCTGGCATCCCGATCCCTCAAAATGGCCAACTGTGGTTATTTGGAATGGTTCGTTTGGTTATGACCTTGCCTCTATAGGAATTTTTCAAATGTATCAGAATCTTAAGGAGAGTATTGCAAAACTATGCCAATATGAAGAAAAATTAGGAGGGAACCTCTATTTTGCGATAGAACCTAAACCCAATGAAGGACATCCGGCTCTTTTAATTCCAACCGTAGCCAGTGCCCTGGTATTTTGGAATAAATTAGAAGAAGAGTTTAAAATTACTCGTGATAAAAAGGGAGTGAATAAAGAATTTGGTCATTCAGAAATGATAGGGCTCGACCATGTATATGATACTATTGAGGAAATAGATAACCATGCTTTAGTTCATATGCACTTAAACAGTCAGGGTTATAATGATGGTATAATTCTTGGCGGACCGGGAAAATATGATATCGACCACGGGACGCGGGTTAATGGTATGAATATAGCCATAGCCGGTTTAATCCGGGAAGCAGATTTTAATCGCTGGAAAGGCCACGATATGCAGGTAAGGCCATATGACAATGAAGAACAAGGAATCGACAGAGTGATTAGGAGTGTGCTAAGCTGGGAGGCCTGTGCCCAAGCTGCTCAAGAACTCGATAAAGAACAATTAATGAAATACCTCAACAATCGAGAAACCGCTAAAGCAGAGGATATTATGAGAGAAGCTCTGACAAATGCTCAAAAATACTTTGACCGAATGTATAAAGAGTGATTATTAAAAATACAAAAATTAAAAAGCAGGTGTTTTATGGGTTATCTTTTAGGATTAGATATCGGTACCAGTGGAGTAAAAGCTCTATTAGTATCCCCAGAAGGTAAGATTATTTCCAGTAAAACAGTTTCATATCCCCTTACAACTCCTCATCCTGGTTGGGCAGAACAATCTCCTTATGATTGGTGGGAGGCCACTGTAAAAGTGATAAAGGAAACAGTATCTGATAATCCTATTGACTCTAACCAGATTAAAGGAATAAGCCTATCCGGGCAAATGCACAGTTCGGTCTTCCTTGATGAAAAGATGGAAGTTATTAGACCGGCCATCCTCTGGAGTGATACCCGTACCTCAGAACAATGTAAAGAGATTTATGCTAGAGCAGGAGGATTGGATCAGCTAATCCATTATGTATCTAATCCCGCCCTGGAGGGATTTACTGCTCCCAAGATCTTATGGTTAAAAGAAAATGAACCAGAAAATTATAAAAAGGTTAAACATATCCTTTTACCCAAAGATTATATCCGTTATAAATTAACCGGTGAGCTGTTTACCGAAGTCTCTGATGCTGCCGGTACTCTATTGTTTGAGGTAATAAAAAAGAGATGGTCTACCAGCTTATTGGAAAAACTGGAGATTACCCAAGATTTACTCTCTCCGGTGCTTAATTCATTCGATTTAGCTGGTAGGATAACTAAAAATATAGCTGAGCAAACCGGTTTAAAATTCGGAACTTCAGTAGTTGCTGGAGGAGCTGATAATGCCTGTGGAGCAGTGGGAAGTGGAATTATTCAAGAAGGAAGGGTGATGGTCAGTATCGGTTCCTCAGGGGTAGTCTTGGCTCAGACTAATAATCCTCAAGCTGACCAAGAAGGGAGGATACATCTATTTAATCATGCCTGCCCAGATAGCTGGTATATGATGGGAGTAACCTTATCAGCAGGGATATCCTATGAATGGTTACAGAAAAAATTATTTAATAATAGATTAAGTTATACTAAATTAGATCAATTAGCTGAAGAGATAGAGCCTGGTAGTGAAGGATTGATCTTCTTGCCTTATCTTTATGGAGAAAGGACTCCCCATAATGATGCTAATGCTCGTGGTGTATATTTTGGTATATCCGGTAAACATGATCAAAGGCATTTTACAAGATCTGTCTTAGAAGGAGTAGCCTTTGCTTTAAAAGATTCTCTGGAATTAATTAAAGATAAAGGGGTTAAGATTAAAGAGATAAGAGCTATCGGAGGGGGAGCAAAAAGCAGGATATGGCAGCAGATATTGGCTGATATCTTAGGTGAAGAGATAAATCTATTAAATATAGAGGAAGGACCCGCTTTTGGAGCTGCTTTGATTGCTGGTGTGGGTGTCGGTGTATATGACAGTTTTGCAGAAGCAGTGAATAGAATTATTAAAGTTAAAAAGACTATCGTTCCCGGGATTCAAAATAACGAAATATATAATCAAGGTTATCAGCTATATAAGAAATTGTATTACAGTTTGAAAGAAAATTTTAAAGAACTAAAGGAAATGGAAATGGAGTCAAATCTTTATTCTTAAATACCTATAATGTTATTCTCTACAGTTATGTACTAATGCCCAATCATTTCCACCTTCTCTTAGAAACTCCTCCGGCCAATCTTAGTACATAATCCTTTGTGGATTACCAAACTGTGCTTTTAGAATATGGAGGAAACAATCAAATGATAGCGAATTAAGGGATTTAGTTAGAAGAATTGAAGAAGGCTGTCAAGAATAAAGATTTGACCCCATTATATATTAGAGAGGAGAATACTTGAAAGTATGGCAATAAAGTTGATTTTGATTCGACATGCAGAGAGTGATGGTAATGTTCAAAAGAGATTTTGTGGTTTTAAGGATGTCCATTTGACTAAAAAAGGAATAGGGCAGGCGGAAAGATTGTCATATCGCTTAAAGGGGGTACCGGTAGACGAAGTTTACTGTAGTGATTTAAAGAGGGCTCAACATACTGCGGAAATTATTTTTAAAGATCGAGGAATAGATATTATAATAAATCCTAAATTTAGAGAAATAAATTTTGGGATATGGGAAGGTTATACCTTTGACGAAGTTAAATCAAAATATGGATATGGGGATGAATTTAACTTATGGTTTGAAAATATTAATGAGAAAATTAAAATTCCTAAAGGGGAAAGTTTAATAGATTTAAATGACCGAGTTATGACTGAATTAGGCAAGATACTAAAGAGAGATAAGAAAGTTAATAAAGATAAAACTATCGCTCTAGTCTGTCATGGTGGTACTATTCGAGTTATTCTCGGTAATGCCCTAAACCTAGAATTAAAATATATTTGGAATATAGAACAAAATTCAACTGCTTTAAATATTATAAATTATTATGACCATAAAGCATTTGTTGCACTTATAAATGATACCTCTCATCTGGAAGATTGGTGGAAAAGTGGATGGTTAAAGGAGAAAAGAGATGAATAAGAAGATAAAAGAGACTATTCAAAAGATTACCCCCATTAACTTTAAGCTTATGGAAAAAGCCCAAAAAAGATTAGATAATCTTACCAAACCTCAAGGAAGTTTAGGGAGACTAGAGGATTTTGCCGGTCAAATAGTAGGTATTTCTGGAAATCTTAATCCGGAAATCAAAAGAAAAGTAATTTTGGTGATGGCTGGGGACCATGGAGTTGCCCAGGAAAGAGTGAGTGCCTTTCCACAGGAAGTTACTTTTCAAATGGTATATAATTTTATTCGCGGAGGTGCAGGTATTAATGTGTTGGCCAGGCATATAGGGGCAGATGTTTTAGTAGTGGATATGGGAGTGGCTAAAGATTTTGCTTCTGAAAAAGGATTAATTATAAAAAAGATTGCCTATGGTACAAAAAACATCGCTCAGGGTCCAGCTATGAGTAGAGATGAAGCAGAAAGAGCAATAATGGCCGGAATCGAAGTCTTTGAAGATGAATTAAGTAGAAAAGGAATCGACATTGTAGGATTAGGAGAAATGGGAATTGCTAATACTACCCCTAGCAGTGCCATAGTAGCCTGTTTGACTAAATCTAAGGTCGAGGAGGTTACCGGTCAAGGAACGGGGATAAATGAAGACCAACTTAAAAATAAAATAAGAGTAATCAAACAAGCAATAGAAATTAATCATCCTGATCCGGAAGATGGTCTTGATGTTTTATCTAAAATAGGTGGTTTTGAAATTGGAGGTTTAGTAGGTTGTATTTTAGCTGCTGCTGCTTATCGGGTTCCTATTGTAATTGATGGTTTTATTTCTTGTGCGAGTACTTTAATTGCGATTAAGTTAGCTCCTTTAGTAAAAGATTATATATTGGCGAGTCATAATTCGATGGAAAAAGGGCATAAGATTGCCTTAAAATATATAGGGAAAGTTCCTATGTTCGATCTTGGTATGCGGCTTGGCGAAGGGACTGGTGCTGCTTTGGGGATTAGTTTTATTGAAGCGGGGGTTAAAATACTAACTCAAATGGCTACCTTTAGCGATGCTGGAGTAGAGAATAAAAAAGTATAAATTAGTCGTTAGTGAATAGTGAATAGTCGTTAGTATTGCGTGAAAAAAAATAGGAGTCAGAGGTAGGGGTTCGATTCATCGAACCCGCAATAATATATGGGCACGATACATCGTGTCCATAGGCAAAAGACAATAAAATAGAAAGAAGAATAAATATTATGCATAGAGGGAAATTAATCTTTATCACTGGAGGAGCAAGAAGCGGGAAGAGTAATTTTGCTGAAAAGATGGCTCTTAGTTTAGGTAAAACAGTAGTTTATCTGGCTACCGGTCAACCTCTGGATAAAGAGATGGCCTACAGAATAAAAAAACATAAAACTAAAAGGCCAGCTGAGTGGGAGACTTATGAAGAACCAATAGAAGTTAGCGAATTAGTTAGTAGTTTAGGCCGGGAAAAAGAAGTTATACTAATAGATTGTTTAACTTTGTTAGTCTCTAATCTCTTATTAAGGGAAAAGAATAAAGTTGGAAACCCTCCATGGGAAGAAAAAATTTTATTAGAAATTGAAAAGCTAACTGAGATTTCTTATCAAGTTCCTGCTCAAATAATAATTGTCTCTAACGAAGTTGGTATGGGTTTAGTTCCAGATAATCCCCTGGGAAGAGTTTATCGGGATATTTTAGGTAGAGCAAATAGCATAATTGCCCATAAAGCTGATGAGGTTTTTATGATGATTTCCGGAATACCATTAAAGATAAAGGGCTAATAAAACAATGAAAATTTTAAGAGATTTATCTTTAGCTATACGTTTTCTAACTATTATCCCCATAATTTCGTTTCCCCCCTCCGACGATACTAATCAAAATGAAGAGGCATTAGCAGAACATTTGGCTAATTCTATGGCTTTCTTTCCGCTGGTAGGAATGTTAATGGGGGTATTGCTGGTACTTTTAAGAAGATTATTTTATTACCTCCCTGTTTCTTCATTGGTAGGTGATACTTTAGTTCTAATTTTTTGGATCTGGCTTAGCGGAGGGTTACATTTAGATGGTTTTGCCGATAGCGTAGATGGATTTTTGGGAGGACATAATAAAGAGGAAATACTAAAGATTATGAAGGATAGTTCTACCGGGGCCAAAGGGGTAGTGGCATTAGTTTCTCTTTTATTATTAAAGTTTGTTCTTCTGGTGGAGATGCCCTTATTCTTAAAAGATGCCGCTTTGTTTTTTACTCCCACTATAGGACGTTGGAGTATGGTGATAGCCGCTTTTTTAGGTAGACCAGCTCGCTTAAAAAATAGTATGGGTAAATTATTTATGGATTATGTTAGCTGGAAAGAGGTTATCTTCGCCAGTTTAACTATGGCAGTTATAGGTATTTTATTATTTAGATTATACTTTCTGCCTCTGGTGATGGTAGGAATAGGGCTAGTATTATTGATCTTAAAATATTCCCAGAAAAAAATTGGTGGTATAAGCGGGGATATATTGGGAGCGATAAATGAAATAGTGGAAGTTTTTTGTCTATTAGTTATATACTTATCAAATTAGTGGAAATGGGGTCAAATCTTTATCCTTGACAGTTGACCCCTTTTTAGCTATCCTTTATTTATGGCCAGAGCATTAAGAATTAAATATAAAAATGCCTTATATCATATTACCTCTCGTGGGAATGAAAGAAGAAATATATTTGCAGACGACCCTGATCGGGATTTTTTCCTTCAAACTTTAAAAGAATCCCTAAATACCTATAATGTTATTCTCTACAGTTATGTACTCATGTCCAATCATTTCCACCTTCTCTTAGAAACTCCTCTGGCCAATCTCAGCGAATTTATGAGGCAATTTAATATTACCTATACCTCTTATTATAATCGAAAATATAACCGGGTCGGACATCTCTATCAAGGCAGATATAAAAGTATACTGGTTCAAAAAGATAATTATTTACATATCTTATCCCGTTATATTCATCTTAATCCGGTAAGAGTGGTAAAGATGGAGAATGTTCCCCTATCAGAAAAAGAGAAATATTTAAGACACTTCAAATGGAGTAGCCTGAAAGGTTATATAAATAAAAATAATCCACAATCCTTTGTGGATTACCAAACCATCCTTTTAGAATATGGAGGAGACAATCCAAAAGGACGTAATAACTACTGGCAAGCTCTACAAAGCGATATATCTTCAAAGCTGGAAATAAAAAAGCAAATCATCGGAAATTCTATTTTGGGAAATAAACAATTTGTCCAAGAGATCGAGGAGAAATATTTACTGAAAAAAGAAAAAGAGATTCCTTCTGTCAGGAAGATTCATAGCTATTGTACAAAAGATAAAGTCATTGAAATCGCCTGTAGAGAGATAGGCAAAACATGGGAACAACTAAAAAGTACACCGAATAGCCA
>NZ_PFKO01000123.1:0-3201 GCF_002784285.1 Candidatus Infernicultor aquiphilus | reverse complement strand
GACAGCATTCCTCCCGGAATCTGATAAGTTAATACTCGTGTATCTATATCTTGAACGTTAGACTCCATTTCTTTATGATTTTCTCTTACTTTTCTAAAATAAGCAGAAATTTCATAAGCCAGTTTTAAATCTAATCCAGTATCATAAGGCGTTCCCCTCAAAGTTTCCACCAAAGGTTCCACGGCAGGTTGAGAGGTTTGAAGAGCTAAAGAAGATATCGCTGTATCTACCACATCTACTCCAGCTTCTACGGCTTTTAAGTAAGCCATCATCCCCATCCCACTGGTAAAATGACAATGCAGTTGAAGGGGTATGGAGACAACTTCTTTAATAGCTTTAATTAAAGCAAAAGCTTCATAAGGAGAAATTAAGCCGGCCATATCTTTTATGCAAATCGAATCTGCTCCCATCTGCTCCATTTCTTGAGCCATTTTTACGAAGGCATCATGGGTATGAACTGGACTTATAGTATAACAGACAGCTCCTTGAATATGAGCACCCTCTGATTTAACTACTTTAAAAGCAGTCTCCATATTACGAATATCGTTTAGAGCATCAAAAATGCGGATAATGTCTAACCCATTAGCTATTGCCCTTTTTATAAATTCGGTTACCACGTCATCAGAATAATGTTTATAACCTAATATATTCTGTCCCCGTAATAACATTTGAAGCTTGGTATTAGGAAGATGCTTTCTTAAAGTTCTCAATCTCTCCCAAGGGTCTTCATTAAGAAACCGCAGGCAACTATCAAAAGTAGCCCCTCCCCAGATTTCCATGGAATAAAATCCCACTGCGTCTAATTTATCACAGATAGGCACCATCTCCTCGATAGTCATACGAGTAGCTATTAATGATTGCTGGGCATCACGCAAAGTGGTATCGGTAATCTTCAGGGGGTGAGTTTTTAACAATTTTCCTTCTTGTAAAGAATCAGTATTTTTTAAAGAATTATTATTTTCTATCTTCATATTATTAGAGATTCCTATTTTTGATTCTATTTTTTTCACGATAGGCAATATTAAGGTTAGCTTTATTTCAATAAAGCTAACATTACTCCAGCAGCAACCGCAGTTCCTATTACTCCTGATACATTAGGGCCCATAGCATGCATTAATAAAAAGTTTTTTGGATCTGCTTCTCGACCGACTTTCTGAACCACTCTTGCAGACATAGGTACTGCAGATACTCCGGCAGCACCAATTAAAGGATTAATCTTTCCGCCAGTAATTTTATTTAATAACTTCCCAAACAAAACTCCCCCCGCTGCACTAAAAGCAAAAGCAATTAAACCTAAAATTATTATTTTAATAGTCTGAAAGGTTAAAAAATATTTGGCTTGCATGGTAGCTCCAACACAGGTAGCCAAAAATATAGTAACAATATTAATCAATTCATTCTGAGCCGTATTTGACAATCTATTCACTACTAAACTCTCTCTAAATAAATTTCCTAACATTAACATACCAATAATAGGAACCGAAGGTGGTAATAAAAGACCAATTAAAACGGTTGAAATAATGGGAAAGAGTATCCTTTCTGCACGAGATACTGGCCTGAGTTGTTTCATAACTATCTTTCTCTCCTCAGGGGTAGTCAATAATTTCATTATGGGAGGTAGAATTAAAGGAACTAATGACATATAAGAATATGCTGCCACTGCAACTGCCCCTAATAAATGAGGAGCCATTTTCACGGTAAGATAAATAGCCGTTGGTCCATCCGCTCCTCCAATAATTCCTATGGAAGCTGCTTCTTGAATAGTAAAGCCTAAAATTTCTGCCCCAATTAAAGCAATAAAAACACCTATTTGAGCTGCTGCTCCCAAAAGGAGAGTTATAGGATTAGAAAGTAAGGGACCAAAATCCGTCATTGCTCCAATACCCATAAATATTAAACAAGGAAATATTTCATGATTTATCCCAAAGGAGATAAAATATAAAAGACCTCCTTCCTCCATTAACCCAGCTAAAGGTAAATTCACTAATACTGCTCCAAAGCCGATGGGCAGAAGAAGCAAAGGCTCAAACTTCTTTGCTATAGCAAGATATAATAATACTCCTCCCACCAGAAGCATTATTATATTACCTTTAGTAAGTGCGGCAAAACCAGAAAGAGTAAATAAAGAAAGGACTTTCATTAAAAGATTCATTTAAATTCTCCTTTCTATCCTAACCTATCACCATCAAGATATCACCTGTATCAACCATATCATTTGCAGTTACATTTATTTTTTTTACATTTCCAGAGGTATCAGCTACAATTTCATTTTCCATCTTCATTGCCTCTAAGATTAATAAAGTATCTCCTACTTTTATACTATCTCCTTCCGATACTTTTAGCTGGAGTATCTTACCCGGCATAGGTGCTAATACTTCTTCTCCAGCTACCGCTGCAGTTGGTGCTTTAGAGGAAGCTGGGTTATCTGAAACCTTAGCCGATTTTGATTTTACCGGTTCTTCTTTTACTTTTGTTATTATAGGCGAGGGGGCAGAAACAGTTCCTTCTGAAGCTTTATTTTCACCTACTTCTTCTACCTCAACATCGTATACTTTTCCTTCCACCTTAATTATAAATTTTCTCATTCTATTTATAGTCCTCCTCTTTCCTCAATATTTTATATTTTTACCTAACATTAATTCTTGTCTCCCCAGAGTAGTCCAGGGAGAAATAACCGATGGTTTATATTTCTTAAGGTGTAATATTTTAATTTTACTTTTCGGTTTTTCTAAATATGAAGCTACCGCTGCAGTAATTAATGCTACTAATTTACCTTCAACTTCTTCATTTTCTTTTATTAAATTAGTACTGCTTAGTGGAGGAACAATTTTGTTTTCTTTAGGTATCTTCTTTGTTTCTTTAATTCCAACGATATTTTTTAACAATACCATAACTAAAGCTAATCCTCCTAGAATTAAAAATACCAAAGTCATATCTATAACTGCCAGTTGTAGAGCTCCACCAATTCCTTCAAACATCTTTTCTTTCCTCCTTCTGATTAGTCGTTAGTTGGTTATTTGGTTAGTTAGTTACTTAGTTAGTTGGTTATTTGGTTAAATAATATCTATCGATAAAATACCTAATAAATAATTTATTACTGCTAAACTCTTAAACTAGCTAACTAGCTAACCGGGTAACTAAATAACTATATGTTAATTACACTGGAAAATTACCGTGTTTCTTTGCTGGTCTACTTTCCCT
>NZ_PFKO01000393.1:0-15030 GCF_002784285.1 Candidatus Infernicultor aquiphilus | reverse complement strand
TAACGTTTGCCGATATCTGACATTTGGCGTGCGGCGTATAGCCGCTTGGCGCGTTTTTTGCATAACAACGTGAAGCAAAAATCGTGATAAAGCCAAATGTGCCGAAGGCCGAGCACCGCAGCCATCGCATAGATGGTGAGTAGCGGAGCAGATATCGGCTGTTATATAAAGTTGCGCGCATCGTTTATAAATGATATTTCAATTGCTAATTGCTGGTGATTTTTTTACAAATTCTTTAGAAGTAACTTGATCTAATAAAAATTTTGCAACGCTTGCTCTTGAACTTGTGTTTTAATTTTTCCATAACCATAATAACCAGTCTTAATTGGGGAAATTGCATTGTTATTGAGTAGACCAATTCTAACCAATGTCCAATCAAAATTAGAATTGCGGATAATATCAGATATCTTTTTGATTTCATCGTAGGACTTTCTGAAAAATAATTTAATAATTTTTACAAATAGATTATAACTAAAATCAGATTTATCACAACTATCCTTCACGCTTCCTGTTGAGATAGAGATTATTCTATTTTTATTAGCACCCTTCATTGCCTCAATGATATTTTTCATGCCATTACTAAGTGAAGCATCATTCACTTTTCCAGTAGGACCCAATAATGAAAGAACCACATCCGAATCATTAATTACCTTGGCTATTATATTTTTATCATTTAGTTCCCCTTGAACAATTATTAAATTATCATTTTTTAATTCAGATAATTTTTGTGGTTTACGTGCATATGCTGTTACGAAAAAACCAAGATTGAGAACTTGTTTAATTAGTTCTTTTCCGGTTGTTCCTGTTGATCCAAAAATTGCTATTTTCATATTTTTTCCTTTTGATTAAAAAATCTATGCGCGCAATTTCATATAACATCAGGGATAAAAGAAGTTTTTCTGGAATGAAGTGTAAGAAAAATTTGGGAAAATTGCGAGCAGAGCAATTTCCCTTTTATCCCTTGTTATACGGGGGTCAAAATCTTTGATTTTGAAGCGCAGCGTGTGACGCAAGACTCGGACCTATTTAAAATATTCTGTAGGGAATTTTAGCCATCCCTTTAGAACAAAAATTACAACAACTCCTGTATAAACTATCGAAATCAAAATATCTTTAATTAATTTTTTTCGTGTATATTTGCTCTTTTCTTTGGAAATGACATCTTTCACTCCATGATGCATCATTATAAATCCAATGACATTTGTTATCCAGTAACCTAATATCATTGCAGGGAGAAATAGCTTTTTAGAAAAGAATCTAAATGGCAAAGCAAACACATATGCTAATGGGATATTAACAAATAAATCATTCCACCATGAAACTGGTGAAAGAATATAACCTACGATTGCTAAAATTCCCCCTTTGATTTTACGTTTCATATTTATTAATCTTTTTGTCCGAGTCTGAGTAATATTTCGTATAACTCGTTTTTAGACGAATTGAATGTATAATATCGACCTTTTTGTTGCATATTATACGAACTTGATAAAATTATCAGTGAAATTGCTAATGCTCATTTACTGATTTTATTTTATCAATCCTTATAAAATTATGCAACAAAAATATTTAGAACAAACAAAGCAGGAATTAAGATTTAAGACACAGCTTCGCGACGCATTTATTAGAAAATGGTGTTGATGTCAGGTATGTGCAGGAATTTTTAGGGCATCAGAATATCAGAACAACCCAAATTTATACTCAAGTAACAAATCCAAAACTTAAAAACATTAAAAGTCCACTATGATTAAGAGAATGAGGGAAGCCCGCTTCTGGCCCAAAATAAAGTTCGAGCCGACATTTTTTCAGCTTCTTTGGCAGTTTTTAGAAAACATAAACAATGGATGAATACTGGCGAGTAATAGTGAAAAATGACTTATTTCCAACTGGTGGTGTATGTTCAAAAAAAATAGAACTGACTTTACTTGCGATTGGCACGGCAGGTGAAATTCCCCCCCCCGAATTTTCTATTCTCTTTCCGACCGTCTCACCTTGAAGAAGAAGCAAAAAGGACAATTTCAAGTTTTTTCGTCTTGCTAATCGGGACTAACAAAATCATATATGATTTTGTTCTTTGGTGGCAAATTCTTTTTATTATTTAACTCGAAACGGCCTTTTATCTCTTTTACAAATAATTCGGGTAAATATCTCTACCAGATAGAAAGGCGGTAGATACACCACCTCCAGGCGTAGTCCATTGACCAATTAAGTAAAAATTCTTTAGTCCGGGCAATTCTTTTTTTATGGATTCTGGAATTAAGCTCGGTAGCCAATTCCAGCCCTGTGTACTTCCCATCCAGTTATTTGTATGTCTATGAAATGTGGCTGGAGTAGCAACATTAATTACCTCTATATTGTTAACGATATTTCCAAAGCGCTTATCAAGTATTATAATTATCTCTTGAGTAAGGCGATCTTTTTCCTGGTTATATCCTTCTATATTGCTTTTCCTTAAACTATCCCAGTATTGGTAATTGTCCGTTTTCAACATAACTCTCATACATGTTTTTCCTTCGGGAGCCAAAGTAGGATCAAAGTTATAAATGGTTATGGGAATGCTATTAAGTTTTGATTTTTTATCTATGGTTAATTCTTTATCTAAATGCAATTCAATGGATGTTGGCTCATTTTTAAAAGTTCTGGATATTCCCAGCGAAACAAGCACCATGGAAGGCCATCTGGGATGTTCATCATACAATTTCTTTATTTTATTATCCATATATTTTTCTTCCAGCATTTTAAAAATCGTGTAATAACCATCAGCAGCAGATATTACAATATCTGCATCGTTATGAATTTCACCATTTTCCAGAGTTATACCTATGACCTGATTATTTTTTGTGTTAATTTTGGTTACTTTTGATTTATAGCGAATTCTCCCCTCTAATCCTAAATATTTTTTTTCCAGTAAACGAGCGAATGGAAGCGAACCACCAATTGGATATCCAGAATTTTTATTATGAAGATTACCTAGACTTATAAAAAGGAAAAGGGCTGGATAACGAGAGAAAAAATCCATATTTAAAGCGTGTTTCAATTTTTCACTCTTACATTTTTTGGTCATTTCTTCAATGGATTTACTTCATTTCATTAAGTAATACAATACAGGGGCAACTTTAAATTGATTTAAATAATAATCAAGAGGATTCCATAACTCCAGAGGTTTCGATGGCATCAAATCGAAATTTGCTAATTTTTTTATTCCTTTAATAAAAGAGTGAATAAAACCTCTATCTTCTGGGGCGATTGCTATTAATTCATTTCTTAATTTTTCTGGATCGGTATAAATAGTGGCTATTTTCCCATTTTCATCTTCAATTGTACCTACCAAATGCATCATGATAAAAAATTTTTAGCTGATCTATATTAATTAATTCATTCCAATAATGATATAGCTTAAATTTTGGATTTAATCCACCTATTGAATGTATGCATCCGTCAAATAAATAATCTTTTCTTTTCCAGGCAGTACATAAACCTCCTGGAGTATCGTGTAATTCAAATATCTCGGTCTTGTAGCCATTCATTTGTAAATAACTCCCCGCACTTAAACCAGATATTCCTGAACCAATAATTATTACTTTTTTAGGCATACTATTTATTTTATTACCTCCTCAATATTTACACCTAACGCCTCGTGGATGGCCTCTTCCGGGCACCATCCATAACAGGCGTAGCAATTCTCGCAGTGATGTTACCAAACAGGTCTGTTTTCAACCATTTTAATATTATTTACCGGACAAATCCTGGTACAGATTCCACAGCCATTGCATTTTTCGTCATATTGGAAGCTTCTATCCACCAAAGGTATGAGTTCATTAAAGGGTAAAAGCGATGAATTGGAAAGCCTTTTATATCTACCTAAGAATACAGGCTTTATAATTAGAAGAAGTGGAGCAAAAAGTAATTTGATCAATATACCGCGTGTTTCTAATTTGCCTTTTTTTCGGGTATTAACAATTTCATAAATAACTTCAAGCTTTTTCTTTCAGTTATTGAACATCTTATACTGTTTTTCTTTAGTAAGAATTTTGTTACTCATCGTTACCGTAAATCCTGCGGCCAGTTTAGCACCGCGAGATTGAATAAGTTTACTTAAATTTTCAATGGTCTCACCTGACATGTACCCAGAGGTACAGACTGCAAATAGGTACTTTGAACCGATGTTTTCCAATTTCCTGATAAATCTCCCGATGATCAGCGGAATACCGCAGTCATTAGTTGCATAATAAACCGGGAACACGATCCCGATCACCTCGGCATTGGTTTTTAGGCTTTCTTGATCCATCACCGAAGGTATGGAGATCAGTTTCCCATTCATTTTTTCCGCGATATTCCTTGCCGTAACTAATGAATTCCCGGTGCCTGAAAAATAGTAAATTTCCGTACTCATAACCTACTTCCTCTTTTCGGACCGGCCTGCCTGCCTGCCTGACGGTAGGTAGGCAGGCAGATTGGACGATTTCAAGTTTTTCGTTCCGCTTTTAGCGGAACTCCGAGCTTCGCTCGGTTTGACGGCAAATTCTTTTTTTATTTTAATTTATCCAAATACTTATGTCTATTTTTTCGCCTACTGTTTGCTAAAAATAACTTGCACTGATTGCAATTCCCACAGAAGTCAAAGACAAATGTTTCAACGCTGTTTTTTCCCATAAATCTATTAACTCTTTCCCAATGTCCGTTTCTTCTGCAATCTTTTTCTTTACTTCATCATTGTTTTTGATATGGCTTTCATAAATGGACACTAATTTTTTTATAGTTTCTTCATCTATTTTCTTTTCCTTCAAATAATTTTCGAGCTCTGTCTTATTTTTAAATAAGATAAAATATTTATCTTCTTTTGTATCTAAGGCAACAATTCCCTTTTTAATTTCGTCCGATAAAGTTAAACTATCAACTTGGTCTTTCTCAACCAAGTTAAAAAATAAAAAAGAATATTGTTGCTTGTGAATATTTATCAAGTCCCGACTGCTGATTCCTATGCTTCCACATCCCGCATATTCGATATGCTGAAATTCAGCATTTGTATTTTTGAAATCCAAGAAAGGCTTTATGTGAGTATTTAAATAATTTTTAAAAGTATCCCAAGAGACAATACCGCTATAAGAGGTATATTTTAATAAATAACAAAGAGTAATAATTTTCAACTGATCTATTGTTAGTTTATTGATTGTAGAGATTGCCTCGTTATAAACAATGTTTTTCAATTCTTCTTTTCCAGTTTTGTCATTTTTAATTCTGCTCACGACTAGATTTGCGAGGAGATTCCTTAATTCATCATTTTGTTTCCTCCCGCTAATTTTTGCTGCTTCAATAAGAGTTAGCTGGCTATCGGGTTCTCTAAGTTTTGCGATTTCTTCTTCTGGAAGATCTTTAATTTTATCGGTGAGCAAATTTTTAAATTCATTGACCCGCACATTATAAATAGCCTTAGCCTCGTTTTCAAAAGCAATAAGTTTTTGACCAACTACTGACACAATCAAATCTTTTGCTTCGGAGTATGTCAATCTTTGTTGAATATTTACTTGTCCAATTTGAGCCTTGACTTCTTCGGCATTATTCTCTATTTTTAAAGACGTAGAATTAATCTTTTCAAAGTCAAAAGTTATTTTCAATTTCTCGATTACATTTTTAATCCAACTAGTTTCGATAATTAAATCCTCTTCAAAATTTTATACATTTTCTTTTCAAGCAATTTCAGATCACCATTTTTATTTTTCCATATTTCCTTAAAGTCTTTATCCCTCATGGTTCTAACATGATTGAGATAAACAGAGGCATAATGTCCGTTAATTTTGTTGATCATAGAGTTACTTCGTTTAATGTCGTTTTTTCTTCAAGACTATAAACAAATTTATCTATATCTAAAATTCTTACCTCAAAACCGTCGGTTTTAATAAATTTGAAATATCGGTGAGTGTCAATAAATACTTTGGGTGAAATGAACACGGAATATGACTTAATACCATTTTTAATATATTCTTCAAGATGCCTTTGTACAGAAAACGACTCCCTAATATGCTGTTGCGTACCTGTAAGCAAAGTAACTTCTACCAAAACCGTATCTTTATTTTCCAAACATTCGATATCAGGGTTTCCACCTGATGCAAAACTTGTAGGTAAACCTTCGTCATCTGAAATAAAATTAGGCTTTACTATTACATTTGGCAATTTTTTGAGAATAGCTAAGGAAGTCAAAAACTCTAAACGCAAAGGTTGTTCTATTACTTTTAAGATGTCATCTCCGGAAGATTTTTTTTGTGCCAAATTAAGCATTTCAGTTTTAATAGTTTCCCATTCATAATGTTTTACCCATTTTTCTAATTCCTTGTCTGTGATTCTAACAGGCGCCCTATAGACTGAAAGCGTTGCAATCAGATTATTATCAATTGTTCCGATATACTCAAAAAAACGTTTTTCAGAAGTAAAATTTGGGTAAGAAATATAATTTTTCAAAATATAATCTACTGTTGCTATTTCTTTTGTGTTGATGTCAATAAAACGACCACCGCCACGCAAGGAAATTAAACCTGTCAAACGCATTTTGCGAATAAAATCATCCGGATAGTCGCCTAAAATTGAATTATCGTCACGTTTGGTTTCATTTAATGAACCGTAACAAAGCTCTAAAATCGTTTCATTACTTGGCGAATATCCATATTTTTTTCGCAATTTTTTGATTTCTTGATACAGACTTTCTGCATCGTCATTTTTCCAACACAACAGTAAAGGGATTTCTAATTTTGAAATACCTGTACCGTTAAAAGCTTGGTCTTTATTTAAAAGTTGGATTGTCTGAATAAGTAGAATTAAAGGTACATTTTTATTTAAAACTCTACGAAATGGATTGTGGCGTTGATATTTAGCAAAAGCATTAGCAAAAACCATTAGTTCGTTTTCGGGTTTTTCTTTGTCCAGCAACATTTTTCCGCTTTCCGAAAACTTTATTTTCTCGTTTTGCCAATACCATACAAAACCTAACTCTTTGGCTATTTTGAACCAAGTATCAAACCTTGATGCCCAACCCCTGTCAAAACCTGCTTCTTTGTGACTTTGCGGATTGTCAGCAAGTACACGTTCGGATTCTGCTTCGCTTAATTCTATTTCATTTTCCCATTTATCTTTTACGTTTTGCGAAACTTTCATAGGTTGATATAAACCTTTTTGAGTGAGGGTTTTAGCGACCTTCCCAACAATCTCATTCGTCAAAATTTCGCCATCATATTCACTAAAAATGGTTAAGAAATCCTTTAATCGCTCAGGATTTCTAAGTGTCGTAGTAAACAACAACGGTTTGTATTCAGATTGACGTTTTTTCATAGTTTAATAATTAGTAATCAATACCTCTTTAATTTCCTTTTTACTATTATTATGATAACTAATATAATTGCTCTCTATCTTGTGTGTTTTGTATTTTTTCATCCATTTAATCAATAATTCATTTTTGCTTCCGTTATAATGGGTTACATTTGATAATGCAAATTTGACGCCTTTTTTATTTAATTTATCAATTAAGTCTAATAAATCAGATTCAGATTTCTCATCCCAAAATTTATTGTATTCGCTCGCAGTTATTAAATAAGGAGGGTCTAAATAAACAAAATCGTTTTTTGAATATTTTTTTTCAGAAAAAAACTTTCTAAAATCTTTTGAACTTAATGTCATTTTTTTATCGCGTACAAAACCAAAGTAATCATTTAAAGCATTAACAACATTTTTATTAAAATCAACATTCCCTACTGGCAGATTAAATTTGCCCCCGCCATTAAATCTCAACATTCTATTAAAACCATATATAAGCAAAATATACAAAATCAAGGGGTCATTTTTTCTATTATTATTGACACTCTCTCTCAGCTTTTCATATCCTTCTTTATTGAATCTAGCAAAATAAGTCTTTTTCCACTCTTTTTTTAGCGAATTTGGAATCATATCTTCCTTATACGACCTAGATAAATTATATTCGTGTATTATTTTTTCAGCATCTTTAAAAAATTTATTTGAATTGTTTGAGTTTTTAATTAAAAATTTGTGTATATTAATAAGGTTTTTATCTATATCATTTAAATAATATCTTTTTGCTTCAACATTTAAAAATATAGTGCCTCCGCCCACAAATGGTTCATAAAAATTAACTATTTCTTGCGGAAATAAATTAATTAATTGCTTCATTAACTTGTATTTATCTCCAACATAAAACAGTGGAGATCTTTTGATTTTATTATTCATAATTAACCTTAGTTACAAACAAATATTCTTTGTGGTTATTAAAATTTGTGTTTCCGGCATTGAAATGTCTATAACTTTTTTCAAAAATCTTAGTTCTTCCTTTTGTGTTCAAAATCTTTTCGATTTCTTGGAGTGTAATTTTATTTCTCGATGAATTACTTTTCGAATCGTAAGTATTATTATATGACACGACCAAATACTTAGCATTAATATCCTTTACCAATTCGGCAAACTTATTTTTAGCTTGGGTTTTACAATAATCACTCATATTTTCTGGCTCCGGCTTTAATGCTACTCCATATAATTTTGGCTTATCCCATTTAGTTAATGTCTCTAAAACATGGTAAAACCTGCTATATTGTCTAGAGTTATAAGGTGGATCAATGTATGCAATATCTACTTTTATTTTTTTTACTAAAATGTTGGTATCCTCTCTAAAAATAGAAACATTTTTGACGCTAATAGGATCAATCGGTTTCATAAAAAAATCATCTTTTAAAAAATCCTTTTTAAAATAAGCATCATAATGACCAACGGTATTAGCAATTTTATCAACAGCATACAGTAATGAAGCAATGAGTATGTGGTATTCTTTCTCAGTAAGATTATTTTTGTTTTCTTCTATGTTTTCTCTAATAAAGCCAATAATCTTTGATGAATTTTGACTAAAATATTTACCCCCAAAACACTTTGAAAAATAATTGTCTTCCAGATCTTCACCGTAAATATTGTTATAATTTTTGATAATATTATCAATTTTATTTTGATCCCACTCACCAATGCCAAAAAAAGCTTGATAAATTGTATAATTTGAATAAAGAAAGTCGTTCAGTATGATTTCTTTGAAATGTTTTGTAGCTATAGCTGACACAATTCCCGTTCCTGCAAAGACATCAGCAAAAGAGTTTCCTTCGCACTCTTTATTGATAATGGAAAAAATCCACTTTATTAGCTTATGCTTACTGCCAACATATCTACGATTCTGTAATTGGACATGATTTTTTT
This sequence comes from Candidatus Infernicultor aquiphilus, assembly GCF_002784285.1. Lineage (NCBI taxonomy): Bacteria > Pseudomonadati > Atribacterota > Candidatus Phoenicimicrobiia > Candidatus Pheonicimicrobiales > Candidatus Phoenicimicrobiaceae > Candidatus Infernicultor > Candidatus Infernicultor aquiphilus. The sequence goes on along the minus strand of NZ_PFKO01000393.1, from coordinate 5,799 downwards.
TTACTTGAGGAATATAAAAGTAATTTTCCTTGATTGTTTCCGCGCTTACCTCATAAGTTGGTTTTTTGATTTCTAATAGATTAAATAATGTTCCCTGTACGCTTTCAGCAACATAATCAACGGTTTGATCGTGACCCTTCAAAGTTTCATAAAAGCTATAATTTCCATTCCTTGCAGTAATAATAAAATCTATAACAGAGATTCCCATTATCTCGCCTGCCTGAACAATTCTTTCAATAATCGCACTATCTTTTTCGCTCGGAGTTGGATCTCCTGTTGGATGATTATGTACTAAAATGATACTTGCGGAATTTAACTCAACAGCTGGATAAAATATTTCTCTTGGGTGTAATAAACTTTTATCAAGTAATCCGATGCTAATTATTTCTTTTTTTATTAAAACATTTCTTGCATTCAGGTATAAACAAACAAGATATTCTTTTTTCTTATCCTGTAAATCATAAGTAAGAGATAAAACATCTTTTGAATTTTTAATAACAATATAAGTTGTGCGATTTTCTTCGTAAAATCTTTTTATTAAAGAAATTGCTGATACAACCTGCAACGCTTTTGCTTGCCCAATTCCTGAAATCTCCAACAGATCATCAATGCTTATATCCAAGAATTTTTTGCCAAATTTACTTATTATTTGTTGAGCAAGTTTTTGAACATTTTTTCCTTTAATCCCACTTCCAAGCAAAATAGCTAAAAGGTCACTTTTGGAAAGTGCGTCAGGTCCCTTTTTTATAAATCTTTCTCTTGGGCGATCTACCTTTGGGATATCTTTTAATTTTGACATATTTATTACTTGATTAAATCCTCAATTGAAACGCCTAATGACTTGGCTAATTTTGCCATGATAACACGGAGGGCTTTTTAATTACATTGCTCTCAATTTTGGTCAGGGTAGTGTATTTCACGCCAGACTTTTTAGCAAAATCCTCTTGGGATAATCCCTGCTTATTTCGATACTTCTTTATATTCTCGCCTATGTTGATTTCTGTTGCCATATTTTCAATTATTTGATAGTACGAAAGTGTTATGCTATTCTTTCAATATAATACTATCAGATTTTATGAATTCAATCAAATTAAAAATGAGGGAAGCCCGCTTCTGGCCAGCCCCGCAGTAGCGGGACAAAGATAAAAAAATCCAATTTGCGCTTAAAATCGGTTGGCGAGCCCTCGCAAAGGGCGAGTCAACAAAAACATTTCCCAACTGGCGGAGAGGGCGGGATTCGAACCCGCGAGACAGGGACTACCTGCCTACTCGATTTCGAGTCGAGCGCTTTCAACCAGACTGAGCCACCTCTCCTTTTAAATCATCGTCTTTCTTGAAAGAATCTTTGTAAAATTAATCGACATTCTTCTTCTAAAACACCGCTTACTACTTCTATTTGATGATTAAATCTCTTATCCTGCACAATATTGATAATGCTGCCTGCTGCTCCAGCCTTAGGGTCAGGAGTACCAAATATTAATCTTTTAATTCTGGCCTGAAGCATAGCATAGGCACACATGGGGCAAGGCTCCAAGGTTACATAAAGGTCTAAATCTTCTAAATGCCAACTTCCTAAATACCTGGCAGCCTCTTGCAGGGCTAAGATTTCAGCGTGAGCAGTAGGATCCTGTAATTCTTCTTTTCGATTATGAACTCGGGCAATTATTTTATTTTGGTAAACAACTACTGCTCCAATTGGTACTTCCTGGTGAGAATAAGCAATTTCAGCTTCTTTTAGAGCTTCTTGCATTAATTCGATATCTTTATCCTTATTTTTTAGCATATTTTAATGAAGACTTTCGGGAGAACTGGTGCGCCCGAAGGGACTCGAACCCTTAATCTACTGATCCGTAGTCAGTTGCTTTATCCAATTGAGCCACGGGCGCACTATAAAAATCTTAATCTTGATTCTATTATAATTTAAATCCTTAGTCAAATAAATAGTCGTTAGTAAATAGTGAATAGTCGTTAGTGTTTGGTTAGTTGGTTATAATGTATTATAGGCAATACGATTTTTATTAATTGAAATTTTAGTTTAATTTTGCTATATTTAGAAAGCGAATTGTTTAACTCTATTTAAGAAGAATAAATACAAGAGGATTATGCCTTAAATGACTAAAATTTTTGAAGACTTAAAAAATAAAAGAATCACTATAATGGGATTAGGATTAAATCAAGGAGGATTGGGAGTTACTCAGTTTTTAGTAAAAGCTGGTGCTCAAATTTTAGTTACTGATTTAAAAACTAAAGAAGAACTAAACCCTTCTTTGGAGAAATTAAAAGGCTTCAATATTAAATATGTCTTAGGCCGACACCGGGAAGAAGATTTTATTAACACTGACATGGTTATTCAAAATCCGGCAATTCCCCACCATTCTAAATATTTAAAGATAGCCCGAAGCCAAGGAATCCCCATAGAAACAGATTTGGGATTCTTCTTCCAACTTTGCCCCTCTAAAAAAATAATTGCCATTGCTGGAACTAAAGGTAAGAGCACGGTATCTTTTCTGATATACCATATTTTTAAAGAAGCCCAAAAAGAAGTAGCCTTAGCTGGTAATATCGGTATTTCTGTTTTAGATATTTTGGAAAAAATCACCCCTCAAACTTGGGTAATCTTAGAAATATCTACCTGGCAGATGGAAGGGATGAAGAAGCATAAATTTAGACCTCAAACTGCAGTTTTAACCAACATCCTACCTGACCATTTAGATCGCTATCCTAATTTTAAAGAATATGCTCAGGCAGAAAAACTAATCTTCCAACATCAAAGATCTAAGGATAACTTAGTAGTAAATTTTGACAATGAAGAGACTATCCAGGTTAAAGAAGAAACTAAATCACAGGTTTACTGGTTCAGCACTAAAGAAAAAATAGAACCAGGTAGTTATTTAGAAAAAGATAATTTGTTTTTTCAATCAGGAGAACATAAAATACCTTTTGCAAAAATTTCTAATCTTACTCTACCTGGAACACACCATCTGGAAAATATTTTAGCGGCCGGGACAGTAGGTTTCATTCATAAAATTCCAGCTGAAATTATTCTAAGGGCTATAAAAAATTTTCCTGGCCTTCCTTATAGATTAGAATTCATTAGGGAGTTCAAAGGAATAAAATTTTATAATGACAGTTGTTCTACTACTCCAGAGGCAACTTTGGCTGCTTTAGAATCTTTTCCTCAACAGTCTATTATTTTAATCTTGGGTGGTAAAGATAAAAAATTAGATTATGAAAAATTAGGGAAAGCCATCGGGAAAAATAAAGAAATTAAAAAGATTATCCTCTTGCAACACCCAGATTATGATGCCTCCCCAAAAATATTCTCTGCCTTAAAAAAATATTTTGATCCAGAAAAAATTATCCTTGCTTCAAACCTGAAAATAGGGGTGGAAGCTGCCCTGCAAAAAACCCAACCAAACGAGATTATTCTTCTCTCTCCTGCTGCCGCTAGTTTTGGAATGTTTAAAAATGAATTTGACCGGGGAGATCAATTTAATACCGCAGTAAAAAATCTCAAGCGGCAAAAACCATAATTAAGGTCTTTTAGGGAAAAAACTTTAAAAATAATAGAAAAATTAGAATAAATTTATCTTTGCCATTCCAAAAAAATAGAGCAAGGCAATGATCAAGGGCTGATGGATCAGGTAAATAAATAATGAATGTTTTCCTAAAAAACAGAAAATTTTTATCACTGAAAAAGAAGAAAAATTAGCCAGCTGAAATTTCCGAGAGTAATCTGGATAGAGCAAGTTACCAAAAAATATTCCGATCAAAACTAATCCAAACCAAGGTAAAAGCGGAAAATAGTCCACTGAATAAAATTGAGCTGGTCTAAACCCTAACCAGGATAACCAATAAAAATTAAAAACGAAACCCTTTAAATAGGCACCTAAAAATAGGCAAAATAATCCAATTAATAGGTTCCAATAGCGAAGTTTAAGAAAAGGATAAGCTAAAATAATGGAAATTCCGATCAGATGAAGTATGCCAAAAATAACAAAACCTTCTCGCAAAAAAACCCAGGTTACTAAAGTGATAATTAAACCCCAAGAGAACACTTTTAAACCTCTACGGAGATATTTTAAAAATAATCTCGCCTCTTTAGTATCGGAAGAAATATTTTTTGTCCGGGAGAAACTTATGCTAATAGATACTCCGACTAAAAAAATAAATATCGTGGCGGTTGCCCGAGCAAAATACATCCAAAAACCAGAATAGACATTGATATTGTAATGAGCAAAATAGTGCAGATTATAAAGTAAATGGTAAAGCACCATCATAATGATGGCAATTCCCCGCAGAAAATCTATTTCCCAAAAACGTTCTATCGAACTTTTTTTCATATTTTACCATCCGTTTATATTCATATTTTTTAACTAATTTATTATTTGATTAATTCTAAAGCAATCTCCACCATCTGGTTAAAAGTCTTCTGACGTTCTTCGGAAGTAGTTTCTTCTTTAGTCACCAAACTATCGGAAACTGTTAAAATAGAGAGGGCATTCACCTTAAATTTTGCTGCTAAAGTATATAATGCCGCTGTTTCCATTTCCACCGCTAAAATTCCATATTGAGCCCATATTTTCCAGGAATCAGGTTTATCTCTATAGAATGTATCTTCAGTTAACACACTTCCCACCTTTACTTTTATTTCTTTTTTTAAGGCAACATCATAAGCTTTTTTTAATAAGTGAAAATTGGCAGTGGGAGCGTAATCTACCCCATTAAAGCGTATTTTATTAATATTCGAATCTGTCGATGCACTCATGGCTAAAATAACATCTCTTATTTTTATATCCGGCTGCATCGAACCACAACTTCCGATGCGGATCAAATTTCCAACTTTATAACTGGAGATAAGTTCATTAACATATATGGAAATGGAGGGAATTCCTATGCCGGTGCCTTGAATGGAAACTTTTTCGCCTTTGTAAATTCCGGTATAACCATACATACCTCGCACCTCATTATAGCAGGTAGCTTTAGTAAGAAAGTTTTCAGCAATATATTTCGCTCTTAAAGGGTCTCCGGGAAGTAAAACTGTACTGGCAATATCTCCTTCTTTTGCTCCAATGTGTATACTCATTCCTATTATCACCTTCAATTATCTTTTATTTATTTATAGTACATATCCTAAGGTAAGCTAACCTTTGGATTAATAAAATTCAATTAATATATCATCTAAGAATTACTGCTTAAATTTAAAATAGACTTTTCAATATATTGTCGAAATTTTTTACTATTCATTTTATCGTGCCTGGCATCATAAGTAACATGATTTTTATTATAAAGGGAATTTTGAGCAAATATAACAAATGAACCTTTGAAATATCTGGAAATTTTTCTTGCACTTTTAGGTAACAGTATTCTATAACCATTTTTATCATATCCCAGATATCCTTTTTCCCATATTTCTTTTTCTACATAACGACCTGGTTCTATCTCGGTTAATTTTTCTTTAATCAAAGATAAATCAAGATTAGGAGTGAAGGGTTTTAATCCGCCAGTTTCTAATCGAAAGTAAGCCCAATCTATATGAGTGGGAAAATAATTGAATTCCAATACTTTGGGTTTAACAATCCTAACTGAATGTGGAGTTCTTAATTCAATACTTCCTTTCTCAAATGATTTTTCTACCTCTACTAGATCATGACCTCCCCCGACAGGGAATAAAGTATGAGCTAAACTGTTTATAGAACTTATCTTATTAAGAACAGAAATTATACTATCCATATCTTTCCATTTGCAATTGTTTGGGATAGCCATAGGAAATAATTCCCGAATAGTCTTCTCCCAAAC
>NZ_PFKO01000189.1:501-3552 GCF_002784285.1 Candidatus Infernicultor aquiphilus | reverse complement strand
TTTTCAAAACTCAATGGAAAAGATTCTGTCTTCCTCTTAAAAACTGCTTTATGCTCTTTTTAATTAACCAGATTTTCTTGGTTTTAATCTCACTCAATCTCATTGGAGGTTCGCTGACCTTGATCAAGGTATCGATTCCGTAGGATTGAAAAATTCGAGAATCCTCTTCTATAATAGCAGCTACCGCTACCACTGGAATGTTATGCTTTTTAGCAATTTTGGCTACTCCAATAGGAGCCTTTCCGTAGATAGTCTGACTATCAATCTTCCCTTCACCGGTAATAACCAGATCAGCATCCTTTATAGCTTGTTCAAGTTTCACAGCTTCAATCATAATCTCAATACCTGGTCTAAACTCTGCATTTAAGAAAGCTATTAAACTAGCTCCCAAACCTCCGGCAGCTCCTGCCCCTGGTATATCTTTTATATCCTTGTGTAAATCTCTTTTTATTAATTCAGCAAAATAAGCTAAAGATTCATCTAGTTCTTCTATTATCTCTGGGGTAGCTCCTTTCTGAGGTCCATATATCCTGGAAGCTCCCTGAGGTCCACAAAGTGGATTGTTTACATCCGAGGCGGCTAATACTTTTATATCAGATAAACGTTTATCCATACAACTAATATCAATCTTGACAATTTTCTTTAGTTCCCCTCCTCCAAAACCTATTTCCTCTCCGTCTTTGTCTAATAATTTTGTTCCTAAAGCCTGAACCATTCCTGCTCCTCCATCGTTAGTGGCACTTCCTCCAATGCCAATGATCATCTTTCGGCATCCCTGATTCAATGCTGCTTTAATTAACTGACCAGTTCCATAAGTGGTAGTTATTAATGGATCCCTTTTATTCTCTGGAACTAAAGTTAATCCTGAGGCAGCGGCCATCTCAACAATTGCAGTCTTTCTATCTCCCAAAATGCCATAAAAAGCCCAAACTTCATTCCCTAAGGGGCCAATAACTTTCTCTTCTAAAATTTTCCCTCCAGTGGCATTAACTAAACATTGAACTGTCCCATCTCCACCATCTGCCATAGGAATTTTTATAATTTCAGCTTCAGGGAAAACTTCTCTTATACCTTTTTCAATTGCATCGGATACTTCTATAGCAGTTAAACTGCCTTTAAAAGAATCTGGGGCTACTACTATTTTCATTACTCTGTTTATACCTCAATAATAATTTACTTTTATATTCTAATTAACTACTCAAGATATTCAAGGGGAAATTCTTTCCCCTTGAAAACCCCTTAATTCGCCCTTACCTCAATATTTATTAGACCCTTGAATATCTTGTCTTTAATATTCTTCATAATAATAAATCATATTCCTTAATTAAGGTATAGGAATTATTGAATTCCTATACCTTAAATTATACAACATCATAAATGGCTTTTCCTTTATATAAAAATACAAATAATACACTTTTTTTTAATATATTTTTGTATATTTTGTATAATTTATTAAGAAAATTATTTTAAAAATACCACTATTTTCATACCAAGTAACCCTTGGATGTCACTTACGATTATTTAATCTTCTCACCATCTTGATATATTTTCATCTTTAAAGCTACTCTCAGTTGTACAGCATCATCAAATTTCTTAGGGTCTAAACCAGTAATTTTCCTAATCTTTCCTAATCGATATAACAAAGTATTACGATGCATAAACAACGCTTTTGCTGTTTTAGTAATACTTAAATTATTATCAAAAAAACCCTGTAAAGTTTCTAATAAAAATTCATTTATCTTCTTCTCTTTATTACCCTTTGTAGAATAAATAGTTCTTTCAATGAATTCTTTCTGACTTTCTTCCTTTATCTCAGTTAATAACCTTCCTATACCCAGGTTATCAACGTGATAAATATCACCCGCCCCCAAAAGCCGACTACCCACATCTAATGCCTGGGTAGCCTCTTTAAATGATTTATTTAGTCCCCGAATGCCTTCATGATATTCTCCAATTCCGATAGTCACTTTAAACTTCATCCTTTGAGAAATAGTATTTTTTATTTTATCTCCCATTAAAAAAATTTTTTTTCTCGCCATCTCAGCCAAATCTTTTAGGTTAATGGTTTTTAGAGCTACAAATCTATCCCCCTCTAGGTAAGATACAATTTCCTGGGGCGAATTAATAAATATTCCTTGAATAGTTTTTACCACCTCATTCTTTAACCTTTGTAAATAAATCTCCCCCTCTTTCAATCCTCTAAAGGTCTGAAAACTTTTTTGGGCAGTCTTTCCAAACTGGTAGATATCCATGACCAGGGCTACCCGAGGAATCAGAATATCATACCCTACAATCTGTCCACGAGTGATAAATAAATCTGAATCATTTCCTATTCTCCCAGAAATTAAATCATGGACAAAATTCTCTTGCACCTGTTGTTCTAATTGTAATTCTTTTAATAAAAATTCTTGTTGTAACATCATTTCGACAGTCATTTTAATCACCTCTCCAAAAGGTGTAACTTCATTCGGCTCACCGGTAATACCCACTACCCCTATAATTTTGTTATTATATTCTATAGGGAGATTAATTCCTGGTTTTGCCCCCACTAAATGATTTATATCTTTAGAATAAATTTCCAACTTCTTTCCTTCTTTAATTACTTGGGCTGCTCCTTCATGAAACTGATTTAAGCGACTTTTATCTCCCGAACCAATAATCACTCCATTTTCATCCATAATATTAATATTTTTCCCTAAAATATTCATAGTTTTATCTACAATATTCTGGGCAAGTTTATGAGTAATTCTCATCAGTAAGTCACCTCTCTTCAAATAAAATTCGTATCTTGATATAGTATACAGTATCGAGTATCAAGTATCGTGTTAAGAAAGAGAAAGAAAAATACTATTCTACTTTTTATCTACCTCAATAAAGTTTATATCAGCAAATTATCTTTTATAATTATCTTATTCGGTAGAATAAACAAAAATCCTTCTTTTTAATTATATCTGTTGATTTAAAAATTACAACCATAGACAAGCGGGCCTGCCCTCGTGAAAACGGGGGGTGCCTGTCCTATGAATTGGTGAATAGGAAAATTGGATAATC
>NZ_PFKO01000189.1:0-371 GCF_002784285.1 Candidatus Infernicultor aquiphilus | reverse complement strand
GATTTTTAAAATTATTAACATAACATTTATCATCAAATTCTACCCCCTCTCTCTTCCTCCCTTCCAATAACATTTTAATTGTAGTGCTTCTTCCAGTTCCTGCTTTACCAGTTACGAATAAATTATACCCTAAATACTCCATTTCTAAACCCAGTTTTATAGCTTTTAAAGCTCGTTCTTGACCTAATATCTTTTTAGAGGGCTTTAAGTCATTGGTAGTTTTAATATTTAATTTGCTAAGGTCGCATTTCCATCTTAATTTTTCTATGGGAATCTCTTCATAATTTACATTTTTTATTTCCAAAAAATATTTCACCTCTTATTTTTTATTTTTTTATTCAAAAATTAAAGTAAATTTGTTTCTTAAATTT
>NZ_PFKO01000355.1:0-3538 GCF_002784285.1 Candidatus Infernicultor aquiphilus | reverse complement strand
TTTATAAAATCGGTAAATTCTTTTCTAAACATGCCTAAAATTATTGCCACAGACGTAGGGATCGAGGTAAAAGATTTGGTAGAAGTATTTCCAGAGAGTGATAAGGAAGCAAAAGAACTTAAAAGTTCTCTCTTAAGTGATAGTCTGGTAAGAGGAAAATTTATCTCCGAAGATGGAAATGTTGCTCTCGTAATGATCGAAACAAAAAAAGGGATAGAAGGAAAAGAACTTAAAAAGGAACTGGAGAATATAATAGAGCCTTTAAAAGGTCAAACTTTACAGGTATATTACTTTGGTATGCCTCTTATAACTGTTGATATCTCTGAAAGTTCTTGGGGCACGATGAGATTAGCTATTATTGCTGCTATGGTTATACTTTTAATTCTTTACTTCTGCTTCAGAAGTTTTTTGGGAGTATTTTTACCACTTCTGGTGGCACTACTTTCCTCTTTATGGGTCCTGGGATTTGTAGCCTCAAGCGGTAAAAGTGTTACGATGATGATTTCTGCCATGCCGGTATTAATGATATCCTTAGCCACCGCCTATGGTATACATTTTTTAAGTAGATATTATGAAGAAAGGCACCATCTTAAGCCTTTGGAAGCAGTAAATACGACCATACAAAATATATTTATTCCTATTTTTATGAGCGCAATTACTACTATGGCTGGATTCTTATCGCTCACCGCTGCTATCGTGAGGCCTATGACTGAATTTGGATTTTTTTCCACTTTGGGAATATTTTTTGCCTTTGTGCTGGCAACTTTTTTGTTAGGGTCACTTTTTACTATTTTTCCGCCAGTAAAAATCCATCAAAAATTTTCCTATGAAGCCAATGATGTAATTACCAGACTTTTGCGATTAGTCAGCCAATCAATATTAAAAGAAAAGAAAGTAATTTTAATTTCTATATTAATAATAGGGATAATTTCTATTGCTTTTAGCACCAGAGTTAAAACTGAATCATCAATGGAATCAAGATTGGGTAAAGAAAGCAAGATAATAAAAACTATGAATTATTTCAATGAAAAATTTGGAGGAACAGATTACCTTTACGTCTATATCCAATCAAAAAATGTAAAAAATCCTTATGTATTAAGACAGATGAAAAAGATTGAAGATTATTCAAAACAACTTTCTGCTCTGGGTGAACCCTCGTCAATTACCGACTTTTTAATTCAGCTTAATAATGCTATGGAGAACAAGAATATAATTCCAGCTAACGAAGATAAAATTGATAATTTATGGTTTTTGGCCGGAGATAATGCCTATATTGCCAATATGATTGGCGAACAGAATGATGAAACTTTAATGCAGATTAGGACCAAAGATATGACCTCTACTGCCCTTAATCAAGCTATCAATCAAATGAGAGAATTTATAAAAAATATCCCCCAACAAGTTAGAAAAACAGAACTTTCCAAAATAAATGAAGAAGCAAAACCAGAATATTATGCTTACCTGGTCGAGGAAATTATATCTTCTTTAGAGGCAAAAAGTGTTAAACTAAATAATAAAGAGGAATTAAAAGAAGAACTTATAAAAATTGCCGGCACTCCTGGCTCTGAGTTTAAAAAGGATAGCGAGGAATTTAGCAATGAAATCTTAAATGTATCTTCATTAGAGATTGAAGATTTAGGCATAGAAAAGATAGATTTACTCCCTATACTTACCAGTTATACAAGAGATAATAAATCTCCAGATGATCTAATAAAAGACCTAACAGAAAAAATAAAATTATCTCCAGATGACGCCGTTTACCTTCTGGGGATCTTAGAAGACTCTAAAATAATTGTAGAAAATAGAGAAAAAGTAAGATTTGCCCAGCTTTCGACCGAGAAACTTACCGGACAAAACCTAAAAGATGAGGAAAAAGATATTTTATGGTACTTAATGGATGAAGCCATCTATTCCCCCGATAATAATGGAGATATTGAAGTCTCTTTCCAACTTACTGGAATTCCAGTAATTAGCGATAAAATAAATAACAGTTTATTCAAAGGGCAGGTAAAGAGCATGATCATAGCATTTATTGCAGTAGCGATCATGCTAATGATTCAATTTGGTTCTCTTATGGTGGGATTATTAGCTATGATATCTATTACTCTAACTATAATTACTGCCTTTGGGACAATGGGTCTTTTAAATATTGATTTAAATATAGGCAGTATAATGGTGGCCAGCATTGCTATAGGAGCAGGAATTGACTATACCATCCATTATATTTCTCGATATAAAAACGAACTGACTAGAAGATCAAAAATTGAGGCTATGAAAATCACCTTAACCGGGACTGGACGGGCAATTGTCTTTAATTCTATCTCCGTGGCTGCTGGAGTTTTTGTACTTGGTTTTTCAGAAATTAAAATGATGGCCGTGTTTGGTAAACTTATCGGGAGTGTAATGATTTTAAGTGTAATCTATACATTGACTCTACTCCCTATCTTATTAAATAATATAAAACTTAAAGAGGAGGAAAGAAGTGAAATTAAATTATAAGATTTTTATTTTAACCCTACTTATTTTATTGTTTTCTATCCATATTATTTCGGCTCAAACTTTAACTGTAGAGGAAATCATAGATAAAATGGATGAAAGGTCACCTGATTTTACCACCCAAAAAACTATTTCCGAAATGACCTTAATTGACCAGAAAGGGAAAGAGGAAGTAAGGGAGATGTTAATGTTCTCCCAAAAAGAAGAGGGAGATAAAACCAGTTCCCTGGTGAGATTTCTCTCCCCCAAATCAGTAAAAGGGGTAACTCTTTTGAATCTTAACAGTAGTGAGAAGATATATCTATATATGCCGGCTTATGATAAACCGAGAAGAATTGCCGGAAGCTCGAAGGGTGATGAATTTATGGGAACCGGTCTATCCTATGAAGATATGAGTATGGATTATGAAGATAAGGATAATGAAAAAAAATTACTGCAGGAAACAGAAAAAGAATATCGGATAGAAATTATACCCACCGGGGAAGACACTTCTTATAAGAAGATCATTCTCAGTGTGGATAAAGAAAAATTTTATGCTAAAAACGTAGAATTTTATGATACCAGTGAAACACTTACCAAAACCCTAGAAATAGTTAATATCAAGATTGATGATCAGGGGAAAATTACTCCGATGGAGATAGAATTTACTGATCTAATGGAAAATAAAAAGACCAAAATAGTGATAAAAGAAATAGAATATAATATAGAATTAGCCTCCGATTTTTTTAGTATCAGGACATTATCGAAGCCGACACTTTAGAATAGTATTTAGTAGGGGCGTATTGCTATACGCCCTGATAGCGTATAGCGTATAATTATGAAAGAAGGAATCAGAATTCAGGAGATAATTTGTAGGGGCAAACCTTGTGTCTGCATAACCCGGGGCGGATAAATCCGCCCCCTACATAAAAAAATACATCATATGAAAAAGGAGAAGAGAATATGAGTTCAAAAAGAAATATTTTTCTGGTAGTATTTATTCTGGTGCTATTTTCTGCTTTAGCTGCCTTTGCCAGTGAATTTTCTGGAAGTCTGACTTATT
>NZ_PFKO01000103.1:0-3871 GCF_002784285.1 Candidatus Infernicultor aquiphilus | reverse complement strand
ACAGATTTGTTTACTTTTTGGGGGACAATCATATGGTATATTTTATTTAAAATAAGCAGTAGCGGGAGCTGGTTAAAAGGAAAGGAATAGGAGAAGATGAAGGCTTTAGTAAAATATGGAAAAGGACAAAATGATATTGAATTAAGAGATATTCCGGAACCGATCCCTCAGGAAAATGAAGTAAAAGTCAAAGTAGAGGCGACGGGAATTTGCGGGACTGATCTCTATGGTTATTCAGCTGTAAAACCTCCGGTGGTATTGGGACATGAAACTGCGGGAATCGTGGTAAAGGTCGGGAAAGGAGTGAAAGATATAAGAGTAGGAGATAAAGTCACTACTGAAACTACAGCTTATATTTGCGGTCAGTGCAAATTTTGCCAAAGTAAAAATTATAATTTATGTATTCACCGTAAAGGATTAGGCTCTGCTGTTAATGGAGCTTTCGCTGAATATTTTGTAATAAGAAAAGAAAGTATCCACCTAATTCCTCCTCATATTAATTTTATATCCGCTTCCCTTTTTGAGCCTTTATCCTGTGCCACTCATGCCGTTATGGAGCAGGCGAACTTATTAAAAGGAGAAACTACTTTAATATTAGGACCCGGACCTTTTGGATTGTTAATCGCTCAGGTAGCTCAAGTGATAGGAGCAAGAGTAATAATGGTAGGAATTAAGGGAGACGAGAAGAGACTTGCTCTAGCAAAAAATTTAGGGATTAGTTTAGTTTTTAATATAGAAAAGAAGGATTTAGAAGATTATCTGTCGAATATAATTACAGAAAATGGTATCGACGTAATATTTGAATGTTCTGGCTCTATAGCAGCAGTAAAATATGGATTAAAAATAATCAGGAAAGGGGGTAGATTTATTCAAGCAGGAATTGTTCACCAACCAATTAAACTTAGATTTGATAAAATATTATTTGATAAAGAGTTAACCATTATTGGTTCTCGTACTCAGAAGCCTTCATCCTGGGATAAAGCAATAAATTTAGTAAATAAGGGTGAGGTAAATTTAGGGAAATTGGTTAGTGATGTGCTACCGTTAAGCAATTGGAAAGAAGGTTATAAAAGAGCGAAAGAAAAAAATTCTATTAAAGTAGTCCTTCAACCGGATAAGTAATATTAAAAAAATTCAAGTTAATCAGCTAACTAAGTAACTGGCTAACGAATCAAGATACAAAATAATTAAAAGGGAGAAGAAAAATGATAAAGCTTAATCTTAAAAAGGGTTTAAAAGGTGCAGCCCAAACAATAGTAAATGAAGAAAATTCAGCAGAAAGATTTGCTAATCCCAGGTTACCAGCATTCGCTACCCCTATGTTAGTTTCTTTAATGGATATAGCTGCCATAAATGCGGTGGAAAAATATCTTCCAGAAGGTTATATTTCAGTTGGAACTAAAATATCGATTACTCATTTAGCCCCTACTCCATTAGGTATGTCGGTTACAGCTGAAGCGACTCTAACAGATGTTTACAAGAATAAATTAACCTTTGAGGTTAAAGCTTATGATGAAATAGAGAAGATAGGAGAAGGCTTAATAGAAAGATATATAATAGATTTAGATAATTTTACTAAAAAGATGCTATCAACGAAAGGGAAAAAACAAGAGGGTGAGTTTTAATTGAATAGAAAAGTTTTACTGGTAATTGATATGCTAAACGATTTTATTAAAGAAGATGGAAAATTATATATAGGTGATAGTGGAGGAAAAATTATTTTACCTATTCAAAAGGAAATAGAGAACTTCAGGAAAGAAAAAGATCTTATATTCTATATATGTGACTACCATCGACCAGATGATAAAGAGTTTAATCTTTTCCCTCCCCACTGTATCTCCGGAACAAAGGGAGCAGAAATAATCAAGGAGTTAGTGCCCTTTAAAAATGATTTTATAATTTATAAAAGAAGATTTAGTGGATTTTTTCAGACTGATTTAGATATTTCTTTAAGAGAAGAAGAGATTTTAGAATTAGAATTAGTAGGAGTATGCACCAATATCTGTGTTTTATATACTGCTGCGAGTGCCAGGATGTTAAATTATAAGGTTACAGTTTTGAAAGATGCGGTGGCTTCGTTTGATGAGCAAGCCCATAATTTTGCTTTAAAGCAAATGAAAGATATCCTTGGTGTGGAAATTAGATGATATGTTCTATTTGTCATTCCCACGAAAGTGGAAACTAAAAGCTTAATTGATCTGGATTGGAGTTAAAAGTAGTGGCAAAAGAAAAATTAAAAGTAGGATTGGCTTTAGGAGGAGGTGGGGCTCGAGGTCTTGCTCATATTGGGGTATTAAAGGTTTTAAAAAGAGAAAATATTCCTATTGATTTAATTGTGGGCACTTCTATGGGAGCTATTATAGGGGCAGCTTATGCCTTAAAAAAAGACATCTCTACTCTAGAAAAAATTGCTGAGAAATATTCTAAAATTGGTGAATTTAATATAAACTTATCTTTCAGCGAAAAAGAAAAGGAAGATAAGCCTTATTTTATTAAAAAAATGTCTGATTTTTTGAAAAAAGGTTATATTCTTAATCTTGAACTCAGAAGAAAGTACCTTAACGATGGAGAAGGGTTAAAGAAAATTATCAATGATTTAGTAGGTGATAAAGTTTTTGCCGATACTAAAATCCCTTTTGCTGCAGTAGCCGCTGATTTGATCAAGGGAGAAAAGGTAATTTTAAACCAGGGGAAATTGTTTAATGCTCTTTTAGCGAGTGCTTCTATACCAGGAATATTTCCTCCTATAATATTAGAGGGGAAAATTTTAGTTGATGGTGGAATAGTTGATGTAGTGCCAATAGAAGCGGCACGGTCATTAGGGGCAAATTTTATTATTGCAGTTAATGTGAGCCCAACACTTAAAAAGAGGTTTGAATTTAGTAATGCGGTAGAGATTCTATTTCGGTCTGATTCTATTACCTCTAACGAATTAATAAAATTACAATTATCTTTTGCTGACTTAGTGATTACTCCTAAAGTAGAACGTTTTCATTGGTCTAACTTTTCTAAACCTGAAAAATGTATTCGAGAAGGAGAAATTGCTGCTCAAAATGTTCTTTCTGAATTAAAGAAAAAATTAAAGAGGGTAACACCTAGTTGGTGGAAAAGATTATTTTACTAAAGTTTCTTTTCCTTTTTCAGGTCAGTTTCAGATTCGAGGTTTTTCGGTAGTTCTTTTTTCCCTTGTTCTTCTTTTTTTATGGGGCTAGCTTCTCTTTTCTTTTCTGATTTGTAATTATTATTATTGTGATGATGGTCGGTACAATAAAATCCACTACCTTTTAAGATAAAATTACCATTTTTGCTTATTAATCTATAAACTTCGCCTCCACATTTTTTACAATTTTTAATTGGATTTTCAGTTATAGATTGGAATTTTTCAAAAGTATTTCCACATTCTTTACATTTATACTCATAGGTTGGCATAATTAATTTTCTCCTCTAAAATTTCTAACTTTATATTTTATATCAGTTTACACTTTTGTCAAGATTTTCTTTAACATTTTTCTTTCGCATTCCTACGGAAGTAGGAAGCAAAAATCTATCTGGTTATGTCATTCCTGTGTAAACAGGAATCTATTTTCTTTATGTTATCACTAAAAAGCAATCTTTTATTTTCTTAATTAGTAGAAAAAAAGAAAAGATTGTAGATGAGGGGTAGAAAAATTAATAAAAATGTTTTATCCTAAAAAAGAGGGTTTTTTAAAATAAGTATAGTATATAATAAATAAAGATAGTCTAAATTAATATTTATGTTTAAAGCGGATTTATAATTCGCTTACTCTTTTATAGCAGGAAGAGACAGGAAGAGATAAGAATAGAAGTAGAAAACAGGCTACCGGATTTTTGGAAGGAAAATTTTAATAAG
>NZ_PFKO01000395.1:3644-6380 GCF_002784285.1 Candidatus Infernicultor aquiphilus | reverse complement strand
ATTGAAAAATTTTTAAGGCTTTTTTTCATTTCTTCGAGAAAATCTTCTCCAGGTCCTTTGATCCATTTCCCTTTTACTGCATCTTTTTCGCCCTCATCTACTTCCCAGTAACTTTCAAGACCACGGAAATGGTCAAATCGAATAATATCAGCAAGGTTTTGTGCATGTGCAATTCTTTCTTTCCACCATCTGTAATTATCTTCTTTCAGGTTACCCCAATTATAGGTTGGATTCCCCCAGAGCTGTCCTCGTTTTGAAAAGTTGTCTGGAGGTACCCCAGCCAGTTTCTTTGGATATCCCTTTTCGTTCAGATTAAAAAGAGGCTTGTTTGCCCATACATCTGCGCTATCGTAGGAAACATATAATGGTATATCTCCAATTATTTTTATTCCCTGCAGCTTTGCATATTCCATCACAGCCAGCCATGAAGCATAGAATTCATATTGTTTATAGTTTTCTTCTTCTATTTCTTTAGCATATAAGTTTTGAAAATGATACATTGAAGCCTTTTCACGGAAAGCAATATCTTTGTTCCATTCATTCCAAGGCAAATTATTAAAATGCTTTTTCAAAACTATAAACAATGAATAATCGCTAAGCCAATACTGATTTTCTTCAATAAAAGCTTCATAGTCAATATCAGCTCTTTTTTTGCCTATATACCTTGTATCACCAGCAAAAGCTGAATAGCATTTGTATGGTGAAAGTTCCTTCATAACTGGATTCGTAGGAAGTATTTGCCAATAGGATTGATTGCTGTCTTTTAAAAAATCAATAAAATCAAAGCATAAATCAAATGCAGGCAGGGAGGAGATGTGAAGGAGTATTCCACACCTTCGTAGGGTCATTTGCTCCAATAAAAACACCTCCTAATAAGATTTTATGAATACTTGTATTATATCACTTGAATTGATTTTTTTCATGCAGTTATTAAGCGATTTATTACAAATAAGCATTTAATACGTATTGGAGAACCATTCGATGGGTATTAAAAAAGGAAGCATTGATAGCAATACAATGACGCATGATAAAAATCCATTTTCCTCGATTCTGGTAGTAAATTGGAATTACTATATTTTGCAATTTATCATATAAAGAAGCCGCTTCTTCCTGATCACTGCTTTCGATATCGGGTGCTGACCCAATGGACCACCCGGTAAATCCTTCAATACAACCTTCAATCCACCATCCATCTAAAATACTCAAACTGGGTATGCCATTATGAGCTGCTTTCATTCCTGAAGTACCTGATGCCTCTTGGGGTTTCTTGGGGGTATTAAGCCATAGATCCACCCCTGAAACCATTCGCTTGGCTAAATTTATATTGTAATTTTCCAGATAAACAACCTCAATTTGCCCTCGAAGTTGCTGGGAGACCTGAACAATCTTTCGAATTAATTCCTTCCCCGACCCATCTTCAGGATGGGCTTTGCCAGAGAAGACCAGCTGGATTTTTCCATACTTTCTGGAAATATCAAGCAGTCTATTAATATCATAAAAGATTAAATCTGCCCGTTTATAGGCTGTCGCTCTCCTGGCAAAACCAATAGTCAAAACTTCTGGATCTAATTGGAGCCCGGTTTCTTGAAAAATACTATCCATCAGTATTTTTTTCGCTTCCTGATGCGTTTGCCATACTTCCTCATCCGGTATACTCAAGGCATAACGCAAACTAAAGGAATCATTTTTCCATCCTGGAATATAGCGATCATAGAGTTTGTAAAAATGAGGACATACCCAGGTTGCTGAATGAACCCCATTGGTAATTGAATCAATGTGGTATCCGGGAAACATCTCCTGGGAAACATCCCCGTGTTTTTTGGCTACACCATTTATATAATGACTCAGGTTAAGGGCGAGAGCAGTCATGTTCAAGCGTTCCTCACCACCGAGTTCTTTTAGTATGGTATCAGGGATAGGACTTCCTAAAACTTTCTCCACCAGTTCATAGGAAAATTGGTCCATACCTGCCGGTACCGGGGTATGAGTGGTAAAGATGCATAATTTTTTTACCTCTTCGATAGTCCGGTTACTCCATTTTTCCTCCCGATGGTTATAATGATTAAGTAGTTCCAAAGTCAGTAAACTGGCGTGTCCTTCATTCATATGATATTTAGAGATATGGTTAAATCCCAGCTCTTTAAGCATCCTCACACCGCCAATCCCCAATACAATTTCCTGGGCTAGCCGGTATCTTTTATCACCGCCATATAAGAAATCAGAAAGACTCCGGTCATAAACATTATTTTCCGGTAAATCAGTATCCAAAAAAAAGACGGGGATGTAATAACTATCCAAGCCTTTTATATAAAAAAGCCAAGCCTGAACCCCTACTTTTCTCCCCTCAATTTCGATTACAACCTTATTGGGTAACAATTGCATATGATCTTGAGGATTCCATTCTTCAGGTAATTCCTGCTGAATCCCTTCTTTTCCAATTTTTTGATGCAGATATCCCTTTTTATAAAGCAGGGTGACCCCAAGTAGGGGTACTGCTAAGTCCGCAGAAGAGCGGAGCATATCACCGGCTAAAATCCCCAATCCACCACTGTAAGTAGGAATTCTGGCATCAACACATATCTCCATGGAAAAATAGGCAATTTTTCTATCCTTTTTCATAATTTCAAGTGGTTGAAAAACATCTCCTTCTTTAGCTTCCATAAGTACTCCTTTCAAAATTTAAAGATTATGATAATCTTATTAGACTATATAATATTGCAGTTTTAATCTAAACAT
>NZ_PFKO01000395.1:0-3623 GCF_002784285.1 Candidatus Infernicultor aquiphilus | reverse complement strand
GACTTATTCTTTTCTTTTTTCCGATAAGTCATTTAAAAAATTAATAATTTTGCCGTTCTTTAGCGGTGAAAAATAAAAAAAGCAATTCTTTCCCTTGATATGTGTTGTGTGAAATGGTATCATACAGTTAAAATATTTGCAAATTCATCATGAAAATTGGATAGATTTTAAAAAAATAGGAGGTTAGAAAAGAAATGGCAAAAAAATACAAACATATCGATATCGGTCAAGAGGCTCCATCAACACAGCATTATTTTTATTTAAACAATGGAAAAAAGCTAAAAAATATCGCTGAATTAATGGAAAGTTTAAAAGATATGGACCAGGATTTATTTTCTTTTCATGTAAATGAGAAGAATAATGATTTTGCCAGCTGGATTCGCGATGTATTCGGGGAAAAGGAGCTGGCTCGCCGAATAAACGACGCCCGTCATCCGACTAGTATGTTAAAATCAATAGAAAAATATATCCAAAAATAAAATAGAAAGAATTTTTATTTTCCATAATCTCTGGCAGTATCGAAAAGCCTCAGGCATTTCTCTGGAGATACCTCTTTTTGAATATTATGGATGGCAGCGAAGACAAACCCTCCTCCTGGAGCAAAGATATCGATCCTCTTCTTCACGTCATCTTCAACTTCTTCTAAGGTACCGAAGGGAAGTATCCTTTGGGTGTCACATCCACCACCTTAATCCCACCGAGGTCTATTGGTACACGATCCGTTTCTTGATGTTGGAGAGCAAGGAGAATTCTCTCTCTGGAGGTCATATATTTATACCTCTTTCGATTTCGATATTTACGACCTTAATAGACACGTTTTTTAACTTCCTCAGCATAAGCTGGAGTAAATCTCTGGAGACCTGACCCCCTATCTATATCTAAAATCATAGTCTTTATTTCCCTCGGTTTAAGCTCTATTTTAACTTCATCAACATCAATATATGGTAATTCTGTCCCATAACTTTCATCCAACTTCCCAAGGTAGACTTTATGCATATTAAATCCTAATTTAATCTTTCCAGTGATCTCTCTATCAGTAGGATTATAAACTCGGACTACCAATTTGTCTTCAAATTCATTCTTTTTAATGGCACTAATCCCTAAATATTCACCTTCTAATTCTATAAAACTATATTTATCTGCAAGATTTCCTGGTTGATTCTTTAATTGTTTAGTTAATACTTTGGTCTTGTATTGTCTTGTCTTTTGGGGAATACGGGCCTCAGCCCAATTGCCCGGATGGGGAATCACTGCATAAGAAAAAATATTTTCTCCTAAACACTGAGCTTCTGGTGTTGGTAGGGAAGGACCAGCATTCTCCTTCCTATATTCCAAATCCCCCCTCGAT
This sequence comes from Candidatus Infernicultor aquiphilus, assembly GCF_002784285.1. Lineage (NCBI taxonomy): Bacteria > Pseudomonadati > Atribacterota > Candidatus Phoenicimicrobiia > Candidatus Pheonicimicrobiales > Candidatus Phoenicimicrobiaceae > Candidatus Infernicultor > Candidatus Infernicultor aquiphilus. The sequence goes on along the minus strand of NZ_PFKO01000395.1, from coordinate 2,275 downwards.
AACCAACCTACACTGCGAACTAAAGTTAAGGCTATGGTATTATGATCAGGTATTATTTCATATTCAGGTAACCCCTTATTTAATATCGCCAGTCCATATTTGCCATCATTAATATCTACAAATCCTGAATTATGAGCAGTTTTATAAGCTTTTTCTACCCATCCTTCACTGTCAGGGAACTTAATAAGCCGTTTTACTACATCAAAATGACCCTCAGCGTAAACCTGATCTGTTTTAATGGCAGTAGGAAATTCTACCCGCAAACGATGATCACAGGCTTCATTATCAAATTTTGTTTTAAATTCTATTCTCTGAATTTCACTATACAATTTTATTTCAGATTCAATAGAACACTCTACTTTCTTATCTGCTCGAGATTTCCTATCCGATTTTAATCCAACTGGTAATATCATTTTTCCCGATATATTTAAAGTAGCTTCGGCTGAACCCACATCTTTGGTGCTGATATTATTTAATTGACTAATTACTATCTGATCATTCAAAGGAGGGGAATAAGTATATTCATCACCTGCATCTCCTCCATCTACCAATCTATGACCATTCTTAAAAACTTTATTATTTAACTTGTCCATAATGGTTATTGTTCCATTACCCTCTTCAGCAATTACTCTATAATATTTATTTTCAATGTAATCTCTGCCAGCCTTTATATCAGTCTCATATTCTTTAGAAATTTTTAACTCATTAATTGCTTTAATGATAAAAGTTTTATAACCACAAGCTGGAATATCTTTAGCAGTAAAAGATATATCCGCATAATTTACTTCAGAAACTTTATGGTCTAAACCATACCCTTTTAATTGATAAGGAATCTCTTCTCTTTCCGCGGTTAAAACCTTCACGCCATTTAAGTTAATCTCTTTAGTAAATTTAACCCTTGCCTCTACATTCTCATCAAGGGGATAAGGCAGAGGATTGAAAACCACCAAAACCAGTTCATCTTCCTTTATATAATTGATCTTGATTTTCCCAACAATATAATCTAAATTTTTATTAACTACTTCTTGGGTAATCTGTCTGGACCAATCGAAACGGGTCAGCATCTCTTTATGCACTTGATCAATACTACAGCCACAGATACTATCATGAGGGTGATTTTTTAATAACCATTTCCAGCTGGTCCAGATTAAATTCTCTGGATAATTTCGACCCAATAACCAAGCCAGAGAAGCTATCGGTTCGGCCCAATTTTCTAAAAGAGTTTCACATCTTTCGTTAGCCTGTTTGATATACATCCTGGACGAATATACACTCTGTATAATTGGAGCATCTTTACCTGATCTAAATTCACCGGTAACTTTATTAAGATTAGGCCTCACCGTCTCCTTAGCATAATCTATATACTCTTCCAGGTTTCCTTGTTTTATCTCAATATCTGTAAAACGTTTATTTAGCTCTTTTACTAAACGAGGGATATGAGATTGAGCCTCTAAATGATCAGATCCATTTAATAATAATAGTGACTTCGAGGTCTCTCGGGATAATAAATCATCAATAGCCCCTTTTATAACCTGGTAAGTTTTCTCTACATCTTCCGGCAAATTCTGGGCGTTACCATAACCGGCTTGGGGTAAATGAACCGCAAAAAGTTCTGTTCCATCCGGACCATGCCAGATAAACTCATTCCCTTGAGTTTGATTATATTCTATACCACGCCAGAAAATAATATTATCAATTCCAAAACCCCTTAAAATTTGGGGCATCTGGGTTATATGACCAAAGGGATCAGGTATATAACCGACCTTCATTACCCTGCCAAATTCAGAGGCAATTTTGTGACCTAAGAGCAAATTTCTGACCATTGATTCGGCACTCACCAAAAATTCATCAGGGAGAATATACCAGGGACCGACATGAATTCTGCCTTCGGTGATATATTTTTTTAGAACTTCCCTTCTTTCAGGATGGACTTCCAGATAATCCTCCAGAACAATGGTTTGGCCATCTAAGGTAAAATCACTAAAGGTTTCATCCTTTTCTAAAATATCGATTAAATTATTTATGAGGTCGATTAATCTAATTCTAAATTGTTGAAAGGTCTGATACCATTCTCTATCCCAATGAGTATGGGGCACAATGAATGCCTTATATGGTTTTTTATTAATATTAGCCACTATAATTTTCTCCTCGTATAATAAGATATTAATTGTCTGATACAATTGAGGTGTCCTGGCTTCAAGATGTGGTTACAAGAGTCTTATCCAACGCAAGATGAGCCTGAAAGTAAGAGTCATGCTGCTAATATTTTATCAAA
>NZ_PFKO01000225.1:328-3614 GCF_002784285.1 Candidatus Infernicultor aquiphilus | reverse complement strand
CTTCCCGCTATGATAAGGTACAGTTACTCTTTTGCCTGCTTTATTCTTAAAAACCTTATGACTCCCACTTTGTCGAGCAAGAAAAAATCCTGCCCTTTTTAGTACTTTAATCACTCCGACAGCGGTTATTCGCGGTAACCTCTCCATCATACAGCCAATTCAAGAGAAGTAAGACTAACGGACTGTGCTTGGGGAATTTTTTCTCCACTATCCAAACGATCATTCACATGAAGACGAATAGCGTCTTTAATATTTTCTAATACCTCTTCGTATGTATCTCCTTGCGTATAACACCCTTGTAGTTCCGGACAGAAGGCAAAATAACCTTCCTCATCCTTCTCAACCACAACGGAAAATCGATATGTCTTCATATTTATATTTACCTCCTAATAATTCCTAAAGTACACGCACCCTGTCGTGGGACGGTCCTTTGATAAACTTTTTATTTATTTATTTTCTTTAATTTTTTTTCTGCTTCCTGGGCAAATTCTGATTGGGGGGCAAGCTCTAAAACTTTCGTAAAAGAAGTAAGGGCTTTTTCTTTTTCCCCTATTTTATCATAAGACATTCCTAAATAATAGTAAACCTCTACACTGCCGGAAGACATTTTCTCTGCCTGTTCCAAATATTTTATAGCTTCAGAATAATTCTTTTTCTGAAAATATATACTGCCCACTCTGGTATTAAGGTAAATATAGATTCCGGTATTCCTTGGGGAAGAAGAGTTTTCTTTTAAATCCAAAGCCTTTAAATAATAAGAAAGAGCCTGGTCATACTCATTAATAAAAGGCACCATACTTCTAATTTCATAAATATTACCCAATTTCAGATAACTATTTAAATCCTCGGGATTATCTTTTATAATTTGTTCATATTGAGGGATAACTTTTTCAGATATCTCATAAGATTTTCGGTAAAAACTATAAGCTTTTAAAATATGTTGGTTATTATATTCTAGGATACCTTTTTGTAAATAGCACTGCCCTAAGTAATAGTAACTATCGGTATGGTTTGCGTCTAATTCAATTGATTTTTCAAATTCAATAATTGCTTTATCATACTCACCCTGACCAAAATAGGACATTCCTGCCACAAAAGGAGTTGAGGGTGAGGTAGGAAAAGCCTGAATAAGGTCTAAGTTTAAACTAAAAATACCGCTAAAAATAATTAATCCTATGGCTAATAATAAAACGTCTTTTCTCTTAAAACTCTGCAAATCCTTCCCCTCTCTTTTTAAGTATAATCTTACTTTACTATAATCCTCTATTTTTGGCAAATAAAATAAAGGTAAAAAAAGGTGCCTGGCACCTTTTTTTACCTTTATGACAAATTTAGTGCAAATTTAGTGCCTGGCACCTTTTTTTACCTTTTCTAAGGTGTTGTAAAAAATAAAAATATGATATACTTAGAAAAATGTTTTTATTAGGAGAGAAGATGGCTATAAACATATCAATTAGGAAGTTTCCACGTCCCAGGATATTAGACCGATATATCGTAAAAGAAGTAATGAGTTTTGTGGCTCTCGCAGTTTCTGCACTGACTATTATGTTAATTATGGAAACTTTATTTGAATTAATGGATATGTTGATTAATAAGAAAGTGGCCTGGCCCTATATTGCCAAGTTATTAGCCTATCGCCTTCCGGCATTTCTGGTAGTAACCTTCCCTGTCTCTTTGCTTGCTTCCAGTGAATTAGCTATCGGACGCCTTTCTACCGATGGAGAAATAACTGCTATGCGAGCAGGAGGAATAAGCATCCGCCGAATAATCATCCCCTTTTTAATAGCCGCCTTAGCTATAAGTATTTTAGCCTTTGTAATTAATGATTATATCGTCCCTGAGGCTAATCATATCTCTCAGAATATTATTCGGGAGATTGTGCTAAAGAAAGGTCCCCCCAATATTAAGCGGAATGTATTTTTTCGGGATGCTGAAAACCGCTATTTCTATATAAATCAATTTGACGAAAAAAATATGTTAATGCAGGACATTATGATTTATGAAATGACCAGAGAAAAATTCCCTCGAATGATAACCGCCAAAAAGGGTACGTGGGTGATTGATACCTGGAAATTAGAGAATGGAACCATTTATAATTATGATGAAGAGGGAAAAATTACTTATGAAATGAGCTTTACCAATATGGATATTATGGTTAAAGAAGATTTGCAAAAATTCTTTAAAAATCAGAGAACTCCTCAGGAAATGAGCAGTAAAGAATTAAAAGAGCAGATAAATATCTTAAAACAAGCGGGGGCAGATACTAAAAACTTTGAAGTAGATCTGCATATGAAATATTCTATCCCTTTTAGTGGGCTAATTTTTGTCTTGTTGGGAGTACCTTTGGGTTTACGGGTAAAGAAAGGAAGTAAAGCTACGGGGATAATTCTTAGTATTGTCCTGGTTTTGTTTTACTATATACTCCTTTCTACTACCAGATCATTTGGTCGAGAGGGAATGTTAACCCCCATCTTGGCTGCCTGGCTATCTAATATAATCTTTGGTATTTTAGGGGTAATTATTATGTTTAGGGCAGAGAAAAAGTGAGATTGGTTAGCCCGTTAGCCGGTTAGTCAGTTAGTTAGTTGGTTAGTTGGTTTAAATAGTTTAAAGGAAATAAGGAAATATAAGAAATATGGCACAAAACGGAAATGTAAAGAATGCGGTAATTTTCTGGATATTATTTTCAATAATTCTGGTTTTATTTTTAAATCTAAATACTGGATTTAGCTTGATATCATTTGCTCAAGAAACCGGAGAAATAATTGAAACGATAGAGACACCAGAAAAACCACCAACTGCACCAGCTGAAGAGACTATAAAAACAGAGAATATAAAAGAAACAGAAACCGTAGAAGAATTAGATCTCTCTCTAAAAGCTGATTATATCAGTTATGAAAAGATAGATGAAGAAGACCTGGTTATTGCCAAGGGTGGGGCGCTGCTTAAGTATCAGGATATCGAGGTAAAGGCTGACTATCTAAAAATTAATTTAACTACTCACCTTCTTTTCGCCTCAGATAAAGTCCTCTTTAAACAAGATAAGACTGAAACTAACTGTGGGGAACTTACCTATAATTGGAAGACTAAAAAAATAATTTTGCTCAAATTAAAAGCTGAATTAACCGGAGAAGGCATCAAGGGAAAGATATATTATCAGGGAGAGAAGATGGAAAATTTCCCGGAGACCGTGGAACTTACCGAAGGAAGTTTTACCACCTGCGAATTAGAAGAACCTCATTATCATATTATCGCTAAAGAAATGATTATCTACCCGAAGGATAAA
>NZ_PFKO01000225.1:0-299 GCF_002784285.1 Candidatus Infernicultor aquiphilus | reverse complement strand
AGGTAAAACCAAAATTATTACTCTCCCCTACTTTTTAATCTTTTTAGACCGTAAAACCCAGCTTCCTATCCTCCCTAAAATTGGACAAAATAGTACCGAGGGCTGGTTTATAAAAACAAATTTTAATTATTACATTGATGAAAAATCTTATGGAACACTTTATGTAGATTGGATGGAAAATAAAGGATTGGGAATTGGTTTAAAACAGATTTGGGAAATTGGAGATGAAAATAATGCTGGAGAAACTTCTTTATATCTATATCAAATAAAGGCAAAAAGTACGGGTAATTTTAATTTAA
>NZ_PFKO01000261.1:0-3495 GCF_002784285.1 Candidatus Infernicultor aquiphilus | reverse complement strand
AACAGAAGGGGAAAAATATAAAAGGCTCAATCTGGAATATGGCAAATTATTAGAAAATCCAGATAGCAATTTTAAGTTAATTGAAAAATATAGAAAAGAATTAGGTAAAATAGAAAATAATTGGGTTAATCGTAATTTAAAAGGAATTGAATTAGAAAAGGAAGGCAAAATAGATAAGGCTATGAAATTATATGAAAAGAATATTGAAGAAGAATTTGATGGTAGTCATCCATATACAAGACTAGCTATAATTTATAGTAAAAAAGGATTATTAGATGATGAAATCCGAGTATTGAAAAAAGCTGTTTGGGTATTCGATAATGTTATTTATAAAGAACGAGGCGATAGGTCACAGATGCTTGATAAATTTAAGAAAAGATTAGAAAAAGCAAATAAAAAAAGATTATAAGAAAAATGAGAAAATGGGGTCTTTACTCTTGACGAATAATTTAATTAACTGTCAAGAATAAAGATTTAACCCTAAGAATTAAAGAATTATAAGCAATATACTCTTAATGACTATGATGGCGAGGGCGTTGTCAAGAAAGTTAAATTTGAATTAGTGGATATTCCTGAAAATACAAAAGTGGGTAGCAAAGTTTTAGAAGAGGGGTGTCCCTGAGAGGTTTAAATATCAAAATGGAGGATTTAAGATAATGAAGTGTTCTATAAAAAATTATAAGGAGAGTCTAAAATTTTATATAATCATTATCATCTTAATATTATTTCTTTCTTTAATATATATTAATCCTGTTTATGCCAAAATTTATGTCATTAAAGATACAGAGGGTAATATTGTCTGTATCAACAATAGCGGCACATTGGGGACCGAATATGCAGAGCTAGGCTATACTATTGAATTATTATTTGAGAGAGCAAGGAGTCCGGAATACGAGGAAAACATTGAAAAAGAAAGGATTGAAAAGGAGAAAAGGGAAGAGGAATTGGCCAAAAAGCAGGAAGAGGGAAAGGCTTTAAAAAAAATTGAAGAGCAAATTAAAAAGACAGAGGAACAAATTAAAGAACTAGAACGAATTGAAAAGTTACGAAAGGCGACGGAAGTTAAGATTATAGATTCTACTGACTATATAAGCGAGTCTGGAAACTATCATTATTTCGAGGGAGTTTTAAAAAATAATGGCAAGGTTACTACGAAGTGGGTAAAAGTTAAAATTTTCTTGAAAAACAAATATGATAACTTAGTTTCTCTGGAAACGTCTTATTCTGACCCTATACATTTAAGCCCTAATCAAGAAGGAACTTATAGTATTATAGCCTATAATAACCCTGACGTAGCTAAATACGAAATTCAAGTTTTATGGGAGTATTAAATATCATATAGAAGGACTAATTAATTAAAATTAATTAAAATAATCAAAATAGAGATACATCCCTTTTTCTCAAACAATTAATATTTTACTTTATAAATAGGGATAGACGCCCATTTTCTTAGACAATTAATATTTTACTTTTAAATTAGATAGATAGATAGGGAAGGTGTGCCAAGTCAATAATTCGGTAACTTTTAGTTGAATATCTATAGGGTCTGAGGAGTTTCTTAATCATATAGTCGAGGCTTTAGATATTATTATAGATAGACGTCCTAAAGGAAGACCTTGTAAAAGGAAAAGCTAAACCATAGAAAAAATAGGATGTATCCCTATTTTAATTAAAATATTAGATATGTACTTGCAAAAAGAGAGAAGAGAAGTATAATAAGGAAAGAAATATACAAAACCTACGGCAATAAAGTATAATGCCGTAGGTTTGTGAAAGTAAGGTAATGAAATTGAAGAATAAAATTAAAGAAAAAATTAAAGAAGTTTTTTATATTAACAATGGTTATATTAGAACAAAAGATATAAGTTCTAAAGGTATAAACAGAAGATACTTGAGAGATTTAATTAATGAGGGTGTTATTGAAAGAATAAAACAAGGTCTTTATAAATGGAAGGATGCAAAATTTGATGTTGAAGAAGAACTGATTAATGTATCCAAAATTATTCCCCATGGAGTTATTTGCCTTGTATCAGCCCTGGCTTACTATGAGCTTACCACTTATACACCGGGGGAATATACCATAGCAGTCAGGAGAAATTATAATATAAAACTACCTGATTATCCACCCATAAAACTTTATTATTTTTCTGATAAAGGTTATACGGATGGAGTAGAAAAAATAGATATAAATGGAAATATTATTAAGATATATAATATTGAAAAAACTATATGCGATTGCCTTAGGTACAGAAATAAAATCAGCAAAGATATTATTGTAGAAAGCATCAAGGAATATGTTAAAAGAAGAGATAAAAACATTTCTAAACTAATGAATTATGCTGCTAAAGCAAAGGTTAAAGACGTTGTTCAGCAATATATGGAGGTACTTATGTGAGAGATGAAGTAAGAAATATAGATGCTTCAATTAAAGCAAGGCTGAAAAATATTGCTAAAGAGCACAGAAAAACTTTTAATCTGATCCTGCAGTTATACATGCAAGAGAGATTATTATATCGTTTAAGTGTCTCTGAGTATAAAGATAATTTTATATTAAAAGGTGGATTGTTATTATTTTCAATGTCTGGATTTACGGGTAGGCCGACCAGAGATATAGATTTCCTGGCTTATCAAATATCAAATAATATGGAGAATATAAAAGAGGTATTTAAAAAGATATGTAGGGTTGAATACAATGATGGTATTGTATTTAATTCTAATTCTGTTTTTGTTGAAGAAATAAAGAAGGAAGCGGAGCATGGAGGAATAAGGGTAAAATTAACCGGATATTTAGGAAAAGCTAAAGAGATGCTTTGGGTAGATATAGGTTTCAACGATATTGTTGTACCGGAAGTTATTACAGCTGATTATCCTGTACTTCTGGACATGGATTATCCTAAAATAAAGATGTATTCTTTTGAATCTGTTGTAGCAGAAAAATTTGAAGCTATTGTTTCTTTGGGAGAGTTGAACAGCAGGATGAAAGATTTTTACGATGTTTTTATTTTGTTATCTGAAAAAAACTTTAATAGAGATATTTTGCAGAAGGCCATAGTAGAAACTTTTATAAGAAGAGGAACAGATATTCTGAAATTTGATCAGGTTTTTAAGAAAGAATTTATTGAAGATGATAATAGAATAAATCAATGGAAATTATTTCTAAAAAAGATAGGTCATCAGAATATTGAATTTGAATATGTAATGGATGCTATAAAAAAATCTCTGTTACCTATATATAATAATATTAAAAAAGAAAATAGATTTTGAGAGGAAATAGAAGAAAATAGGGACAGGTGTGCCAAGTCAATAATTCGGTAACTTTTAGCGGAAAACTTATAGGATCTAAGGAATTCTTAAAAGGGTGGTTGAAACTTTAGACAATGCTATATATAGATGTCCTAAAGGAAGATCTCGTAAAATGGAAAGCTAAACCATAGAATAAATGGGATGTGTCCTTATTTTCCAAGAATAGGCTTCCATCTTTTTATGAAGATCTGC
>NZ_PFKO01000096.1:0-3634 GCF_002784285.1 Candidatus Infernicultor aquiphilus | reverse complement strand
CCCTCGGACTGGTAAGAAAATAGGGATAGAAACTGGCGAACCAATCCAATTTAATTCTTTTGCAGAATTATTTCAGGCTTTCAAAAATCAACTTCATCATTTTATAGATATAAAGATTAGAGGTAATAATATAATTGAAAGATTATATGCTATCTATATGCCCGCCCCATTCCTCTCCATAATAATTAGTGATTGTATTGAAAAAGGGAAGGATTATAATGCTGGTGGTGCTCGCTATAATACCGATTACCTTCAGGGCGTAGGAATTGGCACCATCACCGATAGTCTATCAGCAATTAAATACCATATCTTTGACCAGAAAAATATAAATATGAAAAAATTAAAAGAAGTATTAAAAGATAATTTTGTTGGTCATGAAGAAATACGTCAATTATTTTTAAATAAGACCCCCAAATACGGGAATGATGATGATTATGCCGATGATATTATGAAGTTGGTATTTAATGCTTTTTACCAGGAAGTAAATGGAAGAAAAAATACCAAGGATGGGGTTTATAGAATAAATATGCTTCCTACTACCTGTCATATCTATTTTGGTTCAGTAGCGGGAGCTACCCTTGATGGAAGAAAGGCCGGAGCACCTGTCTCAGAAGGAATTTCACCAGTACAGGGGGCAGATCGTTTGGGGCCTACAGCAGTGATCAAATCAGCCGCCAAGATGGACCAGGTAAAAACCGGAGGGACCCTTCTAAATCAAAAGTTTACCCCTCAATTACTGGAAGGAGAGGAAGGAATAAATAACCTTGCTCACCTGATTAGGGCTTACTTTAAATTAGGTGGGCATCATATCCAATTTAATGTAGTAAGTGCAGATACTCTAAGGGCCGCTCAAAAAGAACCTGAAGAATACCGAAATCTTATTGTGCGAGTAGCAGGTTATAGTGATTATTTTAATAACCTCAGCAAGACCTTGCAGGATGAAATCATCAGTCGAACAGAACACCAATCCTATTAAAATTTAAATATACAAACTTTTCTTCCCCCTTTTATTATTTATAAACTATAAACCAAGAATGATAAACTAAAAATTTTCACAAAAAAGAAGGATTTTATAAAACTTTTGTTGAATTAATATTAGGATATAGAAAAGTTTGAAGATATTGATATTTTTGACCGCTGGGGGCGATTCAATAAGGTAAATATATATCCTTGAAGTGTGACAAATAACCGTCCACTGACCCACATGCCGATATGGTAGTATAAACGAAGTAGTTTGGTTATTTTAAGTTATACGCAATTCAAAAAATATTTTTCTTATAATAAGGAATTTTGATAGGCTTTTTAAAATGGGAATGAATTTGTTTTTTATTTATTATAAAGGGGAATTAGAATACAATAATTCTATTTAATTTGGGTACAAATTATGGTAAAAATTAAAGATATTCCAAAGATCGATCGCCCAAGAGAGCGCTTTCTCCAAAAAGGAGCCGATGCGCTTTCAAAAAGTGATCTTTTGGCTATCCTTTTAGGTAGTGGCATAAAAGGTAAAAATGTAAAACAGCTTTCAGAACATATTATCAAAAAATTTGGCAAGAATTTTTTAAATATTACTGTTGATGATTTATTAGAAATTTCAGGAATTGGGCAAGCTAAAGCCTTACAAATCATCTCTGCAATTTCTTTAGTAAAAAGATTTTATGAAGAAGAAAAAGGCAATGAAATTATTATTAAAAATGCAAAAGACGTACTTTCTCTTTCTTATGATTTAAGAGACAAAAAAAAGGAATATCTTATTTGTATATATCTCAACGCGAGGAATGCTTTAATAAAAAAAGAAGTCATTAGTATTGGACTGCTTGATAAAGCACTTATTCACCCAAGAGAAATTTTTTATCCAGCAACTGAATTACATGCAGCAAGCATAATCTTGATTCATAATCACCCTTCAGGAAACTCTTTGCCGAGCGGAAAAGATCATCAAATTGTCAAAAAAATCGTGCAGGCAGGGGAAATAATGGGAATACCTGTTATTGATTTTATTATCATCTCCGAAGAGAATTATTACAGTTTTTATGACAAGATAAAGGATTCAAACAAAGGCTTTGATTATATTGCAGACGGAATACAGGAAACCTTATTTGATTTGTTTGAGATAAAAAAACCTCTCTATGAGGTAAATATTCAAAAAATTGAAAAATCTTATTTCCATTTTCCAAAAGTTAAAGATAATACTTTCCAATTGCAAAACAGAAGATATTTAGGAAATAAATACAAATTGCTTGGTTTTATTGAAGATATTGTTACAGAAAAATGCAATGGGATAAAATCATTTTGTGATATTTTCGCTGGCACTGGTGTTGTTGGTGAAAGATTTAATAAACCAGAAATAAAAATTATTTCTAATGATTTTCTTTTTAGTAATTATGTTTGTTTAAAGTCATTTCTTGGTGCAAGTTCGAATGTTAAAAAAATAGCGGATAAAATTGATATTCTTAATAATTTAAAAACTGATCGAGATAATTATTTTTCAGAGTGTTTTGGAAATACTTATTTCTCTCTAGAAAACGCTAGAAAAATCGGGGCTATTCGTGAAGAAATCGAAAAGATTGCGGAAACAGAAGAAGAAAAAAATATTTTAATCTGTTCTTTAATTTATGCGGTTGATAAAGTTGCAAATACGGTCGGTCATTACGATGCTTTTCGTAAAGCTTTAGACATGTTGCAACCATTAAAACTTTTAATCCCTGATGTCGACTACTTAAATAATGGAAATAACGAAATTTACAAAGAAGATGCAAATATTCTGATTAGAAAAATTACTTGCGATGTTTTGTATATTGATCCACCCTATAATTCACGCCAATATTCAGATGCTTATCACTTATTAGAAAATTTAGCTGAATGGAAAAAGCCAAATGTTAAAGGGGTGGCAAAAAAAATGGATCGTTCACATATTAAAAGTTTCTATTGTCTTAAAAATGCAACACAGGTATTTGAAGATTTAATTAGAAATGCAGATTGTAAACATATTTTATTGTCCTATAATAATACTGGTGATTCAAAAGATGGGCGTTCAAATGCGAGAATAAGTGATAATGATATTTTACGAATATTAGAAAGTAAAGGAAAAGTTGAAATTTTTGAAAAAGATTATAGGGCTTTTACCGCAGGAAAAAGTAATAGCGATGGAAACGCTGAACGAATTTATTATTGTAAAGTAAGGTGAAATTATGAAAAAACCTTGGTCAATTACAACAACGGTTAGAAATCCTGAAAGATTAAGAAACTTCTTAATTGTTTCGAAGCAACTTGAAAATTATAAGTGGAATTCAGAAAATCAAAGGAAATATCAAATTCTTTTGATTAAAGATAGGGTTTATGGCTATGGAAAAAGTCAATTTTATAATGGTTTATCTCAAGAGCAAATTGACTTGATCGACGATCAAAAAAAAGAAATTTCTTTTGAACAAGCCGAAGAAATTTTTAATGCTAAAAATTATAAAGACCCTGCGATGAGGGGTAGACAGTCGATAAATCCGCTTAAAAAATTTGGATTTGTTGTGATAAAAGACAAAAAGATCTTTATTACTAGTGTCTTGTAACCGAAATAACTTGACAATCTAAATTAAATATATTATAAAGAGAGTATGAAAACATTACTCTCAAAAATAGT
>NZ_PFKO01000376.1:0-3493 GCF_002784285.1 Candidatus Infernicultor aquiphilus | reverse complement strand
AGACCAAAGGCGTGAAAGTAAGATGGCTAATTTCAGATAAAGATAAGGCCCCAAACTTTGCGATGAGAATGTTTGAAGTTGCTCCAGAAGGTTATAGCCCTTTACATACACATAAATGGGAACATGAAGTATTTATTTTAGAGGGGGAAGGGGTAGTGACTGATGGGAAAAAAGAATGCAAGATTAAAAAAGGAACAGTAGTATATGTTCCTCCTGAAGAGAAACATCAGTTTAAAAACACCGGCTCCGATACTCTAAGATTTCTATGTTTGATTCCTATAAAAAATAGTAATAAGTAATATGTAATGAGTAACGGGTTACAGGTTACTAGTAGAGCGTTTCCTTAATAATGTTACAATGATTTGTCATTGCGAGCGATAGCGAATCAATCTCAAGTCCTTACAAATAAAGGGATTGCTTCCCCTGTTTTCACAGGGGCAGGCTTACTTTGCTCCTCGCAATGACAGAACAAAATGTAAAGATATTTAGAAAACGAACTACTAGATTTTTATAAACATCTATTAGAATTTGGGTGGTTAGAAAGCTAAATCATTTACTCTATAACAGTAAACTCTATTATTGCTTCAGTAGTTTTTTGAGAAAAGACGTCTTTTAAAACTAAATGAAATTTATAATTACCAATCGGAAAGGGGGTAGTTTGCGTAATATTAGCAGTAAATAAAAGGTCGGAATTTTTAGAATGGGAAGTTATATGGTAATCGAGATAATCTGCCTGTCCTTGTAATACATTATTGTCTTGATCTAAGATATAGAGGTCTTCTTTGAGGTATATTTCATAAAGATCATTTTTAACCTCTTTAATGGTATAATTTTTTGGCTCTCCATAGATAAAAATGGTTTCTCTTGGAGCAAAGGTGGCGTTTTCTCTTTGATTATACAGACCGAAACCACCTGCTTCTTCATTAGTAAATACTACATTAACAAATTCTAAATTGGACTTACTTCTAACTAAGGTAAGGACTTCTTCCAATTCTCCCACTGCTTCATTATATTTCTCTTCATCAATGAATTTTAAAGCTTGATTAATATGATCTTTTTCTTCAATTGCAAAAGAAGATAGGATTAGACTGCTTAAGATAATGATTAATACTGTACTTATAAAGACGAACTTCTTAGTTAAATTCATATTTTTCACTCCTTTTTATTTTTAAATTTTTATTAATTAAATAGTTTGAATAATTTCTTTTATTATAATATTTTACAACCTGAAATTCAAATCTAAATTAAAAATTATAGGGTATTTCAAATTTAATTTTGTTAGAATAAGAAAAATGAAATAGAAAATATTGGAGGGGAAAATGAGGTAGAGAGAACTTACGACCGTTCGATTGAAAAATTTATTGAAACATATAAATAATAGTAAAAAGTAATTTGTGATGAGTAATATGTAGGGGTTCGATTCATCGAACCCGCAATAGCACACTAAAATACTCGGGTCGGATGAATCCGACCCCTACCTCTCATCCTAAAATCTAATCAGCTATAATAGACAGGCGAGACGCCTGTTCTACTAACGACTATTCACTAGCGACTAAATTAAACTGGCAAATCGACTAACTGGCAAACCAGGTAACTATTATAGATTCTCACGGTAATCTTATTTTGTTTAAAGGCCAGAAAACTACCCAGGCTTTACCTACTACATTTTTTTGAGGGACAAAGCCCCAATATCGGCTATCACTACTGTTTGATCTATTATCTCCTAAAACAAAGAAAGAATCATCAGGGACTACCAGGGCGGGTATATCTTCATACGATTTATATTTTACATAATTATCTTCTAACTTATTATCATTAAGATAAATTTCTCCCTTGATTATTTCAATTTTATCTCCAGGAAGCCCAATTATTCTTTTAATATAGTTACGTTTTATTTCTAAAGGAGGCTTAAAAATTATTATTTCACTTCTTTTAGGTGATTCAAAACGATAACTAATTTTATTAGCAATAAGTCTTTCATTATTATGTAAAGTAGGTTCCATAGAAGCACCCCTTACTACCGTAACCTGACCGATAAAAGTAATAATTATAAAGGCAATAACTCCTGCACTAATTACTGTTTCCAGCAGTTCTCGAATCATAGATTTTTTCCCTTTTTTAACATCTTTTTTTAAATATTTTTCATTTTTATTAGCTTTTTTCATTTTTATTTTTACTCCTTCAACTTACAAAAGTGAAATACAGATATTGCTTTAAAAAATTGCTATAAATATTTTTACTATACAGCTATTAATTTCTAAAGAATATTCTAATTAACAAAGTATATTATAGCACATTTTAAAACTTATAAAAAAAATATTTATATTGGTTTACTAAAAGATGTTATTATAGTTATAATTATAAAAAATTTAAGCCGGCTGGCTCTGATAATAATTAAGATAACAATAATATAAAAATTGTTGGAACATAAAAAAGGAGAGAATAAAAATTAAAACTATTATCTTTGATTTAGATGATACTTTAGTTAAAACTTCAAAATTATATGACCAGGCGAGAGAAGAATTTTCTTTGCTTATGGAAAACTCTGGCTTTAAGAAGGAAGAAGCGTTAGCAAAGCTTGATGAAATTGACATCAAGAATATTAACCAATATGGTTTTATAAAGGAGAGGTATCCTTATAGTTTAGGTAAAACCTATGAATATTTTTCCCAAAAAAAAGGAAAAGAGATTAATCCTGATTTAAAAGAGAAAATTGAAGATCTAGGCTGGCAGGTTTTTAAAAAAATCCCGGAATTAGTTGATGGTGTTTATCAAGTATTAGATGTTTTGAGCCAGAAGTATTTTTTAATTCTAGCGACTTTAGGTGATCCTCAAGTTCAAGAAAAGAAAGTGCAATTAACTGGTTTAAAAAAATATTTTTCGGTGATTTATGTCTTGAAATATAAAAATGTAGAGGAGTATCTAAATATTTTAAAAGAACAAAAATTAGACCAAAAAGATACCTGGATAGTAGGAAATAGTGTTCGTTCAGATTTGAATCCTGGTTTAAAGGTGGGTTTAAATTGTATTTTAATCCCCACCTTAACCTGGAAATTTGAGGAAGAGCAGCCTCTATCAGAAAAATATTTAAAGATAGATTCCTTAAAAGAATTATTAAATTATCTTTAGAATAGAGAGAATATTAATTGATTAAAGAACTAAAATATCCGAAATATTTAAATCTGACTGAAGAAGAGCTAGACCAAAGAGTTGAAAAAGCTTATAAATTGCTTTCTTTTTGTAAGGTTTGTCCTCATCAATGTAAGGTGAACCGTTTGGTAAGACAACAAGGATTTTGTCGTTCAGGTAAAGAAGTGCTAATCTCCAGTTATAACGCCCATTTTGGAGAAGAGCCGCCTTTGGTGGGGAGCTCTGGTTCAGGTACTATATTTTTTACTAACTGTAATTTGAGATGTGTGTATTGTCAAAACTATCCTATAAGTCAGTTAGGAAATGGCAATAAAGTTACTCTATTAGAATTAGCTAAAATTAT
>NZ_PFKO01000246.1:2970-3734 GCF_002784285.1 Candidatus Infernicultor aquiphilus | reverse complement strand
ACTTTATCTAAATCCTTCCTCTTTTATGAAGAGAATCAAAAATGGTTTTTATTTTCTCATAATCTTCTTCCCGATCAATATCTAAGAATATGGACTCATCTGGTATTTTAACCCTTTTTATTCTCTCGGGATGAGCTTTAATTAAAACTCTCCCTCCTACATCACCGGAAAGTTCCAAGAGTTCATCGCGCCAATAATTATCAAAAAGTACCGGATTTCCTGGCTTATCTTTATAAAAAGGAACTACTATCTCTTTTTTACCCGGAGTAAAAGCTTTAAGCATCTTAAATATTATAGAGGGATTAATTAAGGGTTGATCACCTAAAAGAATAAAAATTCCCTCTACCACCTCAGAAGAAATCTGATCAAGTGCTTTTCTTATAGAACTGCTCATCCCAGACCGGTATTCAGGATTAAGCACAATTTCAGCTCCCCAGCTCTCACCTATCTTGATCATCTCTTTATCTTCCGGGCGGACCACTAAAAAATATTTATCTAAAGGAGCTAACTTTACTGCTTGTAATACCCATTCTATCAGCTGCTTATCACCCAGAGGAAGGGTTAATTTTACTTTTCCCATCCTTTTACCTTCCCCTGCTGCTAAAATGATTCCACAAATCATAATGCTTTCTCCTCTTTTATTAACTCAATCACCACTTCCTTCTGGCCTGCAGCTCCTATAATTATATCACTAATTCTCTGGTGACAGGTCTTTAAAACTTGAAAAGTCAATTCTTCAGCCATTTTTCGGTTTTTAGAATCTT
>NZ_PFKO01000246.1:0-2934 GCF_002784285.1 Candidatus Infernicultor aquiphilus | reverse complement strand
GAGGAGCTCCTTTAAATAAACCTTCGGGATGGCAGATTAAAAGGGATAAATCCTCCATTCCAATCTTTTCTCCTAATTTTAATCCGGTTAGTTGGGAGAATACTTTAGAACGAAAAACATTTTCTTCCTGTAAAGAAAGACCCAGAGCATCTATACCAATCACTCCAACTAAATCTGTGGTTGATGAAGGAATTACTGGCTCATAAGAAGCGGGCGCCTTTACCGTCCTCCCCGCTGCCCCATCGGCTTCTACCAAGAAAAAATCTGCCAAGCCTTCTTTCCACCATTTATCTAAATAAAAAGGTGTGGGACCGGAAATTTTTTCTTCTTTTTTTTCTTTTACCCGATGATGAATCAGTACTACTTCTCTGTTTTTTGTTAACTGAAAATATTTTTTAATCTTCTCTTCCATAGTCTTTTCATCATCGGCTTCAATTAGGTTCCCCTTTTTTATAAAAGGGGTTAATTGCCAGGTAAACATATGGGTAGTAGTAGTCAAAACAATCTTTTTTTTCTGTTTACTTAATTCCTGAGCTAATCGGTTAAAGAAAGTGCTTTTCCCTCCTGCCCCTACCAGAGATATAAACGCTCTCTCTTTTAAATTTAAGGCTTCATAAATTTGCATCTGTTTTTTACTTAACCTAAAAAATACTCCTTTTTCAGATGGGCAAATTCAAATTCCTTTTCATTATAGACAATCTTCTTGGTTTTTAGAGGAGTAACCGAAGTGATGGTATACCTTTACCACTCTTTTTAAGATATCAGCTTTTTCTAATCTTTGCAGAAATTTGTAAAGACTATTCTCTTTCTGAAAAGAGAATATTTTTTGGGCAGTGCCAATATCCAGCAGAGAAATATTTTTCTGAATTAAAATTTGAATGGCTTTTTGTTTAGATATAGTTTCCATAATTGGTATCATTTTATACTAAAACATTACTCTGTGTCAAGCTAACAATGTGCGTTGTCCAGAACATACTATACAATTTTTAAATTATGGATATCCTCACCCCTACTGCTATGGCTAAATTTTCACCCCTTCAAAAAAAGGCACTCTACGTGCATATTTAGGGCATTCCTGAAGGGGGTAATTTTAAATGGGGACAGTCTTCTTTTGTCCTCCCGCATTTAGTGCAAGACAAAAAGTAAAGCCTGTCCTCATTATTTTCTAAAACCCTTGTAAATAAAGGTTCTTGTGTCATTGCGAGGAACGAAGTAACGAAGCAATCTCGTGCGGATAGTCGAGTAGATGAACATCTCTTAACTTTAGGAACAGCTTTGTATTCCCCGTTTCTTCCCGTTTCCTAAATGGAAGTGTCACAATATTTGTTCCATGGCTAATTGACAGTCCACCCCTCACAGATCCGAACGTGCCCAATTAAGGCATTCGGCTCTTCATATTATCTTATCCATAAGCACCATTAAGCAAAGATACTTACATATATTCTCGGTAAAGGCAAAGGATTATGTTTAAGGTATAGTTTAAATTTATCATAGGTAAAACTTCTCCTTTGACTTCGGCGATTAAACCACTTAAATAGTAGCTTTATTACTATATCATAAAAGCTTCTAATCATCCTCAGATTATCGGTTATTCCGTAATAGGCATAATGGCCTAAGAGCTTAATCCGTACCTGTCTGAAGATATCTGAAATAGGGACAAAGCTCCTAATTTTCCTAATCCATTCCTTGAAAGCTATTATCTTGTATTTAAATTTCTTGGCCTCAGTTTTCCGCTTTACTCTGAATTTACCGTTTCTGCTTTGACTACAGTAGTGGGTGAACCCCAAGAAGGAGAAGGTCTCGGGTTTTTCTAAACCCTTAGCCTTTCTATTTTCTGTTGCCAACCTACCAAACTCAATAATCTTAGTCTTATCTATCGCCAATTCCAACTTAAATTTGGCTAATCTTCCCCGTAAGGCCTGATAGAATCGGACTGCATCTTTTTGGTATTGAAAACAGCAGACAAAGTCATCAGCATACCTGATGAGATAGGCCTCCCCTTTACAGTATTTCTTCACTACCCGAGAAAACCATAAATCAAGGACATAATGCAGGTATATATTGGCCAGGATTGGAGAGATGATTGCCCCTTGGGGAGTTCCACTTAAGGTGGGCTCATATTTACCTTGCTCCATTACCCCTGCCTTTAGGAAGCGCACAATCAGCCTTTTGATATTGGGGTCTGCAATCCTTAAGCCGATAAACTCTATCAGTAATTTATGGTCTACACTATCAAAGAAGCTCTTTATGTCGGTATCCACAATGTAGTTAGTCTTTCCAAAAATAAGGATGTCATTGAGTCTCTTTAAGGCATTATGACCACTTATCTTCGGTCTGAAACCGTAAGAACAGGACAGAAAATCTGCTTCGTAGATAGCCTGGAGTATTTTAGTTAGCCCCAACTGGACGATCTTATCTTCATAGGAAGGGATTCCTAAAGGTCGCCTTTGGCTTTTCCCTTTAGGGATATACACCCTTCTTACTGGCTGAGGTTTGTAGCTGTGTCTCTTTAAGGCTTCTACCAGATGGTGAATATTCTCCTTGAGATTTTCTGCATAGTTTGCCTTGGTTATTTCATCTACTCCTACTGCCTTGTCTCCCTTGAGCTCCTGATGAGCTTGAGTTAACATCTCCTCATTTAAATGATGATATAGTGATGTAAATACCTCCTTTGGTTTTACTTTAGCTATTTGGGCTATTCTTACTAATTTCGTTTCCATTAATAATCTACTCCTGAAGCGTAGTTAATGTGTCCTTAATAAGAGCAACAATATGTAGCCCCCTTTCCTCACTCGGCATTACCCGAGGTCACAGGTACTATAGGGCTATCCGACTCCCAGCTCATCATTTGATATCCTCCCTTTGTATCGGTTGTTTATCATACTCCTTTTAGAAGAATAAGCTGGGTCTCCCAGGTTGCCGTGATATCATGGT
>NZ_PFKO01000104.1:2303-3984 GCF_002784285.1 Candidatus Infernicultor aquiphilus | reverse complement strand
TTGGCAATATTATTCCTGCCGGGACAGGTTTAAATAAATACGGAGGAATAGAAGTTGATTTTTTGCATGAGGAAGAAGAAAAAGTAGAAGGAATCTTTAAAGAAGTAGAGAGAGAACAGAAAGGAAAAGAAGTAAATATATTTAAAGAAAAAAACGAAGATAACAAAGAGCAAATAACAAATAATTCAATAATTCAAGGACCATAATTCAAAACTCAAAACTTTTTCTTTCAATTTTTAATTTTGAGCTATAGTTTTGCCTTTTACGCTTTTCATTTTTCGTTTTATTACTAAATAATATTCACCTATATACTAATTTAGCTTGACATCAAATAATGATACTGCTAAAATGTAAAGGTATTTTTTAATTTTTTAAAAGGTTAAAGAATTTAGATAAAGAAAGGTAAAATATGCCTACCATAAATCAATTAATTAGAAAATGTAGAAAGAAAGTATTTAAAAAATCTAATACGCTAGCTTTGCAAAACAGTCCATTAAAAAGAGGAGTATGTACAAGAGTATGGACTATAACTCCGAAGAAGCCAAATTCAGCTTTGAGAAAAGTTGCTAGAGTAAGATTAACTAATAATATGGAAGTTACTGCTTATATTCCTGGAGTTGGGCATAACCTTCAAGAGCATTCTATTGTACTTTTAAGAGGAGGAAGGGTAAAAGACTTGCCAGGAGTTAGATATCATATTGTTAGGGGAGTTATGGATACTACTGGAGTAGAAAATAGAATGCAAGGGCGTTCTAGATATGGGGCTAAGAGACCAAAAAAGACGGCTAAGGAATAAATAGTCGTTAGTCGATAGTGAATAGTCGTTAGTATATAGTCATTGCGAGGGGAGCACTCAAGTAATATTGAGTGCTCGCCGGGGCAATCTCTTTATTAAACTAAAAACTTAAAGCTAAAAGCGAAAAACTATAATTCAAAACTCAAAGATTTTTCTTTCAATTTTTAATTTTGAGTTATAGTTTTGCATTTTGCGCTTTTCATTTTTCGTTTCATTACTAAATACTAATTTAAATAGATAGAGGTGGTAGATAATGTCCAGGAGAAGAAGAGCAGTAAAAAGAGTAAATACGCCAGACCCTATATATCATGATAGAAATATATCGACTTTTATAAATAAGTTAATGTATGATGGTAAAAAAAGTAAGGCAGAAACAATTTTTTATCAAGCCATAGACATTGCAGCACAAAAAACGAAAAAGGAGCCTTTGGACGTATTTAATCAAGCATTACAGAATGCTATGCCAGTGTTAGAAGTGAAATCAAGGAGAGTTGGAGGAGCCAGTTATCAAATTCCTATTGAAGTAGGTCCCGAAAGAAGAATTACTTTAGGGATGAGATGGATAATTAATTTTGCCAGGAAAAGAACTGGCAAACCAATGCATGAAAAATTGGCTTTAGAATTAGTAGATGCAGCAAATGGTGTTGGAATGGCAGTTAAAAAGAAAGAAGATACTCATAAGATGGCAGAAGCAAATAAGGCTTTTGCTCATTATAGATGGTAAATAAAATAGTCGTTAGTCTTTAGTCGTTAGTCGTTAGTTTTAAATCTAGGTTTTCAGTTATCGGTTTACAGTTTTTAGATAAAGAGAATCGGATTCTTTGTTCTGTCTTCTGACTTCTTTATTATTAACCAGCTAACCAGGTAACTAACTAGCAAGTGATG
>NZ_PFKO01000104.1:0-2283 GCF_002784285.1 Candidatus Infernicultor aquiphilus | reverse complement strand
GTAATGTGAAGTAAGTACCTATTTTTATAATTTCAGAAATTTAATTTTATTACTCATTACATATTGATACGAGATACGAATTAAGATAGGTTGTTAAATTATGGATACAAAATTTCCTTTAGACAAAATTAGAAATATTGGAATAATGGCTCACATTGATGCAGGAAAGACTACTATTACCGAGAGAATACTTTACTATACAGGGAAGGTTCATAAGATGGGCGAAGTTCATGAAGGGTCTGCAACTATGGATTGGATGCCCCAGGAAAAAGAGAGAGGTATTACTATAACTTCTGCAGCAACTACTCTTTATTGGAAAAATACTCGTATTAATCTTGTTGATACACCTGGACACGTAGATTTTACTGTAGAGGTTGAACGTTGCTTACGGGTACTAGATGGTGCAGTAGCAGTATTTTGTGCAGTAGGAGGGGTTGAACCCCAATCAGAAACTGTTTGGCATCAGGCGGAAAAATATGGTGTTCCTCGTCTAGCTTTTATTAATAAAATGGATAGAGTAGGGGCAGATTTTTATTATGTTGTAAAAATGATTCAAGATAAGCTAGCCGCTAATACAATCATTATTCAATTACCCTGGGGCAGCGAAGAAAATTTCCAGGGTATTATAGATTTAATAAAAATGAAGGCCTATTCTTATACTATAGATAATTTAGGAGTAAATTATGAAGAGGTATCTATACCAGAAGATTTACGAGAATCAGCCGATGAATATCATCATAAGATGATAGAAGGTTTAGCAGAGATTGATGAAAAAATTATGGAGGATTACCTTAAAGGTGAAGAGACTTCTCCTAGTGAAATAAAATCTGCAATTCGCAGATTAACTATTAAAAATAAAGCAGTTCCTGTTTTATGTGGCTCGGCTTTGAAGAATAAGGGTATTCAGCTGCTTTTAGATGCAATAATTTATTATTTACCTTCTCCATTAGATGTTCCACCGATTAAAGGTATAGATCCTCTAACTGAAAAGGGAATATCTAGGTTAACTGAAGAGAAAGAATCTTTATCTTCTTTAGTTTTTAAGATTATGACTGATCCCTATATAGGAAAATTGAGTTTTGTTAGGGTTTATTCAGGAATATTAAAATCTAGTTCTTATATTTATAACCCAACTAAGGATGTTAAAGAAAGAGTAAATAGATTAGTACTTATTCATGCTGATCATAGAAAGGATGTTTTAGAAATATCTGCAGGAAATTTGGGGGCAATAATAGGTTTAAAAAAATCTACTACTGGTGATACTTTATGTGATCTAAAGCATCCTATAATATTAGAATCAATTAAATTTCCTGAACCAGTAATATCTATTGCCATAGAACCAAAAGGTAAAGCAGAGCAAGATAAAATGGCTTTAGCTTTGGATAAATTAGCAGAAGAAGATCCTACTTTTAGAAGAACATATAACCTTGAAACTGGTCAGACTATCATCTCAGGTATGGGAGAGCTTCATTTAGAAATAATTGTAGATCGTTTACTTCGAGAATTTAAAGTAGAGGGAAATATAGGAAAACCACAAGTTGCTTATAAGGAAACGATAGAAAAATCTGCCCAAGCAAGAGGAAAGTTTATTAGACAATCGGGAGGCAGAGGGCAATATGGAGATGTAGTATTAGAGGTAGATTCGTACAAAGAAGAAAATTTTAAATTTATTAATCGGATAATTGGTGGGGCAATCCCCAAAGAATATATACCGGCAATAAAAGAGGGTGTAAAAGAAGCTATGCTAAGTGGTGTATTAGCTAATTACCCCGTTATTAATATAAAGGTAACTTTATTGGATGGTTCTTATCATCCTGTAGATTCATCAGAAATTGCTTTTAAGATTGCAGCTTCTATGGCTTTTCAAGAATGTATGAAGAAGGCTCAACCCATACTTTTAGAACCAATAATGGAGGTAGATATTGTAACCCCAGAGGAATATTTAGGTAGTTTAATCAGTAATATAAGTGCACGAAGAGCAAAAATAGAAGGAATTGAAACGAAAGCCCAGGTAAAAATTATTACCGCTTACGTGCCTTTAGCAGAAATGTTTGGTTATGCTACTACTTTAAGGTCAATTTCTCAAGGTAGAGCAACTTTTACTATGCAATTCTTATGTTATGATAAAGTTCCAGCTAA
Organism: Candidatus Infernicultor aquiphilus; assembly: GCF_002784285.1. NCBI lineage: Bacteria > Pseudomonadati > Atribacterota > Candidatus Phoenicimicrobiia > Candidatus Pheonicimicrobiales > Candidatus Phoenicimicrobiaceae > Candidatus Infernicultor > Candidatus Infernicultor aquiphilus. Next base: position 144 of record NZ_PFKO01000104.1, on the reverse strand, counting down.
TATTGCTAAGGAAATATTAATTTAATTTTAAAATAGTAAAATAGTATAGAATATTTAAGGAGGAAGAAATAAAATGGCAAAAGAAAAATTTGTAAGAACTAAACCACATGTAAATGTGGGTACTATCGGTCATGTAGACCATGG
>NZ_PFKO01000097.1:0-3616 GCF_002784285.1 Candidatus Infernicultor aquiphilus | reverse complement strand
AAGGAAAATAATTAAATCAATAAAAAATAGGTCATTACTTCATATAGACCTGTTGTAATTTACCTCTTGAGCAGGCTTGATCAATGACTAAAAACCAAAAAAATCTTACAAAGCAAAAAGCTCCTAGTTAAAAATAACTTGCTAAATAAAATAAAATTGTGTATAATTTAGGGGAAATTTTTAAAATAAAAAGGAAAGGTGTGATTATAAAAAATGCAATCAATTCAACAATTTTTACCTTTGATTATTATATTTGCCATATTTTATTTTATCCTTATTCGTCCTCAGCAACAAAAGCAAAAAAAACATAAATCAATGCTAGACAGTTTACAAAAGGGTGATAAGGTTATTACCATTGGTGGCTTGTATGGAATAATCAGAGAGATTAAAGGCGATGTTTTAACCTTAGAGATTGCCAAAGATGTAGTTATAAATACTAGTCGTAGTGCTATCGGAGTTAAAAGAGAAAAGTAAAGATATTTTTTAAGGAAAAAAGTAAGTATTAAGTATATAGAGATAAATATAATTATAATAAATAATTTAAAGGCAGGTCTAATAAATAATACCTGCCTTTAAATTATTTATTGCTTTAATTAGTAAGATGTTTTTCATAAACGTTCTCGTTGACAAAGAAAATATTAAAATATTATAATGATAAGGTTAAAGTATAATAAAGCAATAAATAGTTTAAAAGATAAAAAGACAGAAAAAATTAGAAAGAGAGGTTTTTTATATGAATTGGACTAAAACCTTGAGGGTAGCCAGTGTTTTTATAGTAATTTTTGTTGCCCTTTTATTATCTCTTCCTCTAAATGAGAAAATAAATTTAGGGTTAGATCTACAAGGAGGTTCTCATATTATTTTAGAATGTGTAGATACTCCCAACGCGCCCGTAGATAATGATGCGGTAAATAGAGCATTAGAGATTATAAGAAATCGTATTGATCAATTAGGAGTTTCAGAACCGGTAATTCAGAGGCAGGGATTGCGACGTATTTTAGTTCAGTTACCTGGCGTAGAAGACCCTGAAACTGCGGCAGAAATAATTGGCAAAACTGCTCTTTTAGAGTTTAAAAATGAAGATGGAGAAACTCAATTAACCGGGGCGCATTTAATAAATGCTAAAGCATCTTTTGACCAATTTAGTCGATCTATTGTTTTGATTGAATTTGATAAAGATGGAGCTAAAGAATTTGGGGAAGCTACTAAAAATAATGTGGGTAAAATTTTATCTATTACTTTAGACGGAAAAGAAATAACTCACCCTCGAGTAGAAGAACCGATACTTAATGGTAAGGCTGAAATTACTGGTAGTTTTACAGTAGATAGTGCAAAACAGTTAGCTTTACTTTTAAGGTCTGGTGCGCTACCGGTCAAAGTGGAAATATTAGAGAACAGATCAGTGGGACCAACTTTAGGTAGAGATTCTATTACTAAAGGAATACGAGCAGGAATAGCGGGATTGATAATAATTTTAATCTTTATGTTAATTTATTATAAGGGTTTTGGATTAATAGCAGATTTTGCTTTAGTTGTATGTATGATATTGATTGTTGGAGCCTTAGCTGGATTAAAAGCCACTTTAACTCTTCCTGGAATAGCTGGGATAATCCTTACTATTGGTATGGCAGTAGATGCCAACATACTGATCTTTGAAAGAATAAAGGAGGAGTTAAAATTGGAGAAAACTTTTCGAGCTTCCATTGATGCTGGCTTTAATAAAGCCTTTAGGAGTATACTTGATGCCAATGTTACAACTTTAATTGCAGCTATTGCCTTATTTTATTTTGGCTCAGGACCAATTAAAGGATTTGCAGTTACATTAAGTGTAGGTATTTTAGCCAGTATGTTTACGGCAATTGTAGTAACCAAAATTGTTTTAGAATTAGTAACTAATAAATTTAGCTCTAAAACTTTATTATAGATATAGTTAAGGAGGGTATATTTAATGGATCTATTTAAGGACAAGAATTTTAATTTTATAAAGAATAGAAAAATAGCCTATACTATTTCCGCAGTTATCATACTGGTTGGCTTAATTTCGTTTATTTTTCATGGGTTTAATTTTGGGATTGATTTTATTGGAGGAACTTTACTTCAATTAAGATTTGATAAGTCAGTTTCCACTGCGGAGATTCGAAAGGTTTTAGGTGAATTTAATTTGAGTCAAAGTACCATTCAAAAATTATCTGAGAATGAATTTGTCATACGAACAGAGAATATTGATTCAGAGAAAAGAAAAGAAATTTTATCAGTTTTAAAAGAAAAATTGGCTAATCCGGAAGTATTACGTATGGAAGCAGTAGGTCCAGTTATTGGAGAAGATTTAAAAAGATTATCTCTTTATGCCTTATTTTTCGCCTTTATAGGAATCATTCTTTATGTTACTTTAAGATTTGAATTTAAGTTTTCCATTGTTTCCATATTAGCACTTTTACATGATTGCTTAATTGTTTTGGGTATCTTTTCTTTGTTGAGAAAGGAAATTACTATCCAGGTAGTTGCAGCAATTCTCACTATAATAGGATATTCTGTAAATAATACTATTATAATTTTAGATCGGCTTAGAGAAAATATAAAGTTTAAAACCAGAGACATTTTTGAAAATTTAATAAATCTTAGTATTAATCAAACTTTAACTAGAACAATATTTACAACCTTAACTACTATTTTTCCAATTTTAACTTTATATTTTTTTGGCGGGATTATACTTTCTGATTTTGCTTTAGCTTTGCTTTTAGGAATGGTTGCCGGAACCTATTCTTCTGTTTTTATTTCCAGTCCCTTATTAATAGAGTGGAACAAAATATTTAAGGTGCATCAAAAAGGGCTTAAAATTAACGAGAAGAAAAAGGTGGAAAAGTAAATTAAAATAGAAGTCAGAAGACAGTTACAATTTCAAACCGAATAATAATTATTCTATAAAAGAAAGATAAAAAATGCCTGAATTTAATATGTTAGGTAAAACGCTACTACTTTTTGGAGTAGTGTTGATCATTTTAGGAACTATATTTTTATTGGTGGGGAAGTTACCTTTTTCTGGCAGATTACCTGGGGATATTGTAATTCAACGAAAAAATTTTGTCTTTTACTTCCCTTTGGGTTTATGTGTTTTAATAAGTATTATTTTAACCGTAATTTTTCGAATATTTAAACATTAGACTTCACGTTATCTTTACGCAATACGCGATATGAGGAGGGAGGGCAGAGAAAATAGAGTGGCATATACTTAAAGAAGATAAAAAATTACAATCAGAATTGTCTAAAGAATTGAATATTTCTCCAATTTTAGCACAATTACTAATCAATAGAGGAACAAAGGAAGCGTTAAGTGCTAGAATATTTTTAAAAGCAGACCTGAAAGATTTAAGAGATCCTTATATCTTTAAAGATATGGAGAGAGCTGTTGATAGAATATTAAAAGCAATAAATAGTGATGAAAGAATATTAATTTATGGAGATTATGATGTTGATGGAATAAGCAGCATTGCCTTATTATTTTTTATTTTGAAGGAATTTACCCTTAATTTGTACTACTATATACCTAATCGCTTTCAAGAGGGATATGGACTAAATGAAAAGGCCATAGATATTGCCTTTGAAAATAATTTTAAAT
>NZ_PFKO01000191.1:0-3688 GCF_002784285.1 Candidatus Infernicultor aquiphilus | reverse complement strand
AACCACCAGACCCATTTACTCCATTTTTCATAAAAACCTTTATTTTCTGCCTTGATATTGATAAAACCACTTACCTTAGCCTCCATCTCATCTGCATAATGAAGAGCAATAGCAGTTAATATACTGGGTAGCTTGGGGGAACCAAATTCAAAATGTCCATGGTGACTTAAGAGAGTATGTTTTATCATTAATTCTAAATCCGGAGGAAAATTGTCTAAGCTCTTTATTTTTTGGTCAATCATCTCTAAACCTATGGCAATGTGACCCAAAAGTTTACCTTCGTCAGTAAGTTCAATAACTTTATCATAGGCATATTCCCTTATTTTACCTATATCATGAAGAATAGCCATAGTAATTAGAAAATCACGGTTTATTTCTTTATATATATTACATATAGCCTCACAAATAGCCACTACATTTATAGTATGCTCAGTTAAACCACCAATATAAGGTTGATGAACTTTTGTTGCTGCGGGAGCTTTTTTGAATTTTTCTATAAATTCTTGGTTCTTAAAAAAACTTTCTAAAAGATTTTTTAAGTGGGGATTTTCTATGGAATCAATTTTAGAAAAGATCTTTTTAATTAATTCATCTAAATTTTTATCTGATTGGAGTAAATAGTCTGAATAATCCAAGGGAATAGTTTTAGTAAGAGAAGAGATTGTTGCCTGAAGGGTTCCATCACTTTTCTTTTTAGTAACATACCCTTGAACTCGGGCAAATTCAATCTTGCCTAATTCTTCTACTTTATCATTAGAAACATCCCAATTTACGGCTTCAATTTCCCCGGTCTTATCAGCAATTTTAAAGAACATATCTATGGTTTTTTTATCTCTCCTTACTTTAAACTCTATATCTTTTAAGAAAAATACGTCATCAATTTTAGTACTCAAATTTAAATCGTTCACCATCTGTTTTTTAATCAAAACACATCACTACTCCTTTTTTAATAATTCTGAGGTATTTATCATTGAACATAAATATGCATTATATTTTTAGTTAAAATTTAATTTGTTTTATTATATGATTACAACCCAAAAAGTACCTAAAGTAACTATATTTCAAAAATAGTGCAAATAACATCACATAGTACTAATCAACATACCTAGCTAATCCCCAAACCCTTGGCAATTTTCACTACTCTTCATCTTCCCTATTTTGATCATCTTCCTCCTACTATTATTTCAAAGTTGCAGTAGTGAGAATTGAATCTGCATTTCATCTGATAATTTTTCGTTTGTTGTAACGGTTTTCATCGAAGGGTTGAAGTTTTTCTATCCACATTTCCTCAAGCATTTTTAGATCATCAGTGTAGCCCATTTTCGTATCTTCTTTTTGTCTTAGTTGTTCTCTGTCCTTCTCGCCGCCGCCTACCTACCAATTATTCGTTTCGGATTATTTCGCCTAACGTCCCAAGCGTATCTGAAGTCCAGCCGTTCCCCATAAGGCAAAAAAAGATATCCAGATCCCCAATGCTATAGTTAACAGGGAAGTAACAAAATATATTTTAACATTTTCAAAGATAATCCTGTATCCCCAGCCAGACAAATTTAACATTTTACCTATTATAAAACCTATAATCAAATCGGAAATTACCAAACCCAGGCACCAGATAATATAAATAAGATATTTCGCTATTAATATCTTAGTACGAGAAATCGGTAACGAAAGTAAATCTCGGTAAGTATGATTTGAATATTCTCTGCCAAATAAGTAACTGGCGATAAATCCAAATACTATTATTCCCGCAACATCGGCTCCCTGTGATAAATAAAGTGAAAGATAAGAGACCAAATTTACAGGAGTTGATATAGCTTGGGCTGGTGCATTAATACCTTTGCCAGTCCTAAACGCTGTAAGTTTCCTAACGATAAATGCTTAGCCTTGATATTTTGATCATTCAAAAGCCCTACTCTTTCAATAACATTGTCAATTAGTTTTTTATCTTTCAATCTTCGTAAATGCCAATATACTTCAAGGTTTTCCTTCACGGTTAAGTTAGGATAGGAATAGGTGGCCTCACACTATTATATAATATACAAAACAGGCTACTCTTTAAATAGTTTGAATATATTTTCTTTTATTTATTATATAATTTAATCAAGATACATATAAATTAGGCATCCTATCAATACCAAAAAGGTTGATAAAACCAGCAACCCCATCTTTCTACTGATGGTGCGAGCAACGCCTATCATACTAAAAGTCGCAGCATAAAAGACAATAATATAAGGCACATGAAGTGCTAAAATTTCTCGAAACGGGATTTTTAGGACGTAATCTAACATTACTTCCAGAAAGAGATAGCAGAGGATAATAATATGCGAGATTATTATCTTTTTTTTCGCTTTTATTTTTATGTATCCAACAAGGGAAATTGTAAATGGAATTATTAATAAAACGACAGTTATGCCAAAAATTTTTAAGAAAACCGGGGAACCAATTTTTGAGGCAATATATACACCGCTCACCGCTAAATTAAAAATAATTGAACTTCCTACAAAAAGAAGGTCGTGGAGTTTATATAAATAATTTGGTTTAGATTTAACTTCTTTTTCTTTGTCCATTTTATTCCTTTATTTTTTAACCTGCCTCTCTAAATATTTTTCGCCGCGATTCATCGAGAATCTTCCCTTGTCCTATTCTATCTTTTCCATATTCTTTGTTTTTAAAAACAGGGCTAAAATTGCTAATAAAAATAATGGTAAATGTAAAACTCCCAACCAACAAAATTCTCTATTTAGAATAAACCAGTTAATCATATTCATGCCGCCAAATAACAACCCAACAAAACGAGTAATTCTGAAAGTAACTACATTCACCCTTGGATAAGCTGCGATTAATAAAAAAAGCAATATTGGAGTTACCATACAATAAGTCAACATGGCCCCATTAGTGAATAATGAAATAATTGAAAAATCCGGATTGGCAGCATTATCCATTGGAAACCAATAGGACAAAAAAACTACAGGGACTAAAATCCATTTCCATTGAAAATCTCTTGGTTTTGGGTAAACATTCTCGGGTGATAAAACTTCCCATAACCATGAAATTACCACTACCAATTGAAGGATACAGTTACCTGTTAATAAAACAAATCCATAATCATTGGTAAATGCACTATTTTGAAATAAAGAGACCGCTAACAGGAGAACAGATGTGAAAAAAGCAAATATTCGATTAATCCAAATATGGCTAAGAAATATTCCCAATACCATTATCAACATTAATATTTTAAGCGCTGGAAAGATTATCGGATATGAATAAATAATCGGATTTTTCAAAACTTCTACGATTACTTTGGGAATTTCTGTGGTTGGATATTTTATAGCATAATATGAAGGTAAGAAAAATAAAAATCCCAAGATTAAATAAAGCCACCATTTACTAGTCAAGGATTCAAGCTTGGTTTTAAAATCAATTAAGTTAATCATTATTCCACCTAATATTCATTTATAAATACTCCTTAATTTATTATACTATTTATTTTATTTAATTCGCTCGGTTAGGCGGCAAATTATTATGTAAAAAAGATGAAGATTAAGGCTTAAGAAGTCTCACCGTGGAGGACCCACCCCAACTCCTGGTGCAAAGTCTATTGCCTGGACGGTGCGCATCCAAGCGAGCCCGCCCCAAGTCTCGATGCCACCACCCAGTCGGCACAAGGTCACTTTTTACATGTTTTACA
>NZ_PFKO01000194.1:0-3714 GCF_002784285.1 Candidatus Infernicultor aquiphilus | reverse complement strand
AGAGGAAAAGAATATTTTTGTTAATGAAATTTGTACTGCCGATCATCCTGAACTTTTCTTCTCTTATCGGAGAGACAAGGGCAATACTGGGCGTATGGCGGCAATTTTTATGCTAAAAAAAGGAGGGGAGTGTGCGAATAAAAGAGCACCCTATTCTGGAATTTAGTCCAGGTAAAAAAGTTAAATTTACTTTAGACCGGATAGAAATGGAAGGTTATGAAGGAGAGCCTATTGCTTCTGCCTTGGTTGCTGCTGGAGTAAAAGTGTTGAGCAGAAGTATTAAGTATCACCGACCCCGGGGATTCTTTTGTGCGATAGGTAAGTGCTCCTCCTGCCTGATGAAAGTAAATGGCATTCCTAATGTAAGGACTTGTGTAACTAAATTAGAAGAAGGGATGAATATAGAGATCCAAAAAGGAAAAGGTGATTTCAATTGAAGAAGACTAATCTGGCTATAATTGGAGGAGGTCCAGCAGGATTATCAGCAGCAATTTGTGCTGCCTCTTCAGGAGCAAAAATAACCCTTATTGATGATAGTTTAGAATTAGGGGGGCAATTGATAAAACAAACCCATAAATTTTTTGGTTCTAAGAAACAATTTGCTGGGATTAGGGGCATAGAAATTGCTAAAAATTTACTACAAGAAATTAAAAAATATAAGAATATTGAACTAATTGGTAATGCCACGGTAACCGGATATTATGAAGATGGTATTCTAACTATTGTCCAGGGTAGTAATGGTGATATATTTATTAAATTACTACCGGATAGAATTATTGTAGCCACTGGAGCTTCGGAAAATATGTTGACTTTTGTGAATAATGATCTACCAGGAGTATATGGGGCGGGGGCAGTGCAAACCTTAATGAATCTTTATGGAGTAGTCCCGGGTAATAATGTCTTAATGGTAGGAGCAGGAAATATTGGTTTAATTGTTAGCTATCAACTCCTGCAAGCAGGTATTAAGGTGGAAGCAATCGTGGAAGCCCTTCCCAGGATAGGCGGATACCTGGTACATGCCTCCAAGATTAGACGTTTGGGAGTACCAATTTATACTTCCCATTCCTTAAAAGAGGTCTACGGTAATGATGGTGTAGAAAAAGCGGTAATTAGTGAAATTAATAAAGATTTTGAATTTATTCCGGGAACAGAAAAAGAACTTAAAGTAGACACTGTCTGTTTAGCAGTTGGCTTATCTCCGCTCTCTGATTTACTCTGGCAGGCCGGTTGTCAGATGAAATATATTGCTGAACTCGGCGGATATGTAGCTTTAAGAGATGATCATATGAAATCAAGTTTAGATAATATTTATATTGCAGGGGATGTAGCTGGCATTGAAGAAGCCAGTAGTGCTATGTTAGAGGGAAAAATTGCTGGGTTAAATGCGGCAGTGAGTTTAGGATATAGAGTTGATAATTTTTTAGAACTAAACAGAAACTTAAGAAAAGAGTTAGAAGAATTACGAGCTAATCCTTTAAGTGAAAAGGTAAAAATAGGCTTAGAAAAAGCTTTGCTTAAGAGGGAAGTGGATCAATAATGTTAGAAAAAACTGGTCTTCCCACCGATGATGATTTAAAAAAAGTAATTCCGGATAAAGAAAGATTAGCTAAAGGAGCAGTAGTTATCATAGAATGCTTTCAGAAGATACCTTGTGATCCTTGTGCTATATCGTGCCAGTTTGGAGCAATAAAACCATTTAAAGATATAAATGATTTACCTCAAGTCGATTTTAATAAATGTACTGGTTGCGGGATTTGTATTAGTGCTTGCCCAGGTTTGGCTATATTTGTAATAGATAATAACTATTCAGAAAATAAAGCCTTAATTAAGTTACCTTATGAAATGCTTCCTCTACCCGAAAAAGGGAAAGAGGTTTATGCTTTAGATAGAGCGGGAAAGATAGTGAGTAAAGCAAAAGTAGTAAGAGTCCAAAAGATTAAAAATAAGACCAATATAATTTCTATATCAGTTCACAAAAATATGGCTATGAAGGTTAGAAGTATAAAAGTGGAGGACAAAAAGAATGAAGGATGATACCATAATTTGCCGCTGTGAAGATGTCACCTGGGGAGAAATAAGACAAGCTTTAGAAAAAGGATATACTAGTCTCGATGAAATTAAAAGAATTACTCGAGCCGGAATGGGAAGATGTCAGGGTAATACTTGTCATCAGATTATCTTAAGAGAAATTGCTAAATTTTGTAATAAAAAAATAGAGGAGTTGTCCATATCTACTTTTAGGCCTCCTACTAAACCAATTAAATTAGGAACTCTGGCCGGTGATAATGATGATTAAAAAAGCAGATCTAGTTATTATTGGTGGAGGGGTAGTTGGTTGTAGCGTTGCTTATAATTTAGCTAAATTGGGAGCTAAAAATATAATATTATTGGAAAAAAATACTCTAGCCAGTGGTTCTACCGGTAGATGTGGAGCAGGGATTAGACAGCAATTTGGAACTAAGATGAATTGTATCCTGGCTCGGGAGAGTATTAAAATTTTTGAGAATTTAAGTCAAGAACTGGAATATGATATTGAACTTAATCAAGGTGGATATCTTATCTTGGCTTATACCGAAAAAGAGGTGAACCAGTTTAAGAAAAACGTAGCCTTAGAACAATCTTTAAATATTAAGGCCAGGTTCATAACGGTTGAGGAAGCGAAAGAGATTGTCCCTCCTCTAAATACAGAAGGTATATTAGCTGCCACCTTTTGTCCTACCGATGGTCATGCCAATCCTTTTAAAACCAATTTTGCTTATGCGGAAGCTGCAGAGAGGTTAGGGGTAAAGATATATACCTTTACTGAGGTAAAAGAGATTGAAACGGAAAACCATAAGATAGTTGCCGTTAATACAGATAAAGGAAAGTTGTTAACTCCTATGGTAGTAAATGCAGCTGGTGGATATTCGGGAATAATTGGGAAAATGGTAGGAGTTGATATCCCGGTCTATTCTCAGAGACATCAAATCCTAATTACTGAACCGATTGACCCTCTATTCAGACCGATGTTGATGTCTTTCTCTCGCAATTTTTACGGTCAGCAGACCCCTCATGGTAGTATAATAATGGGCTTTGGCGATCCTAATGAACGAAAAGATGGCGATATAGGATCGAGCTGGCAATTTGCTCAAGAAATGGCTCAAAAGATGACTGCGGTGCTGCCTTTATTAAAAGAGGTGAGTATGGTTAGACAATGGGCCGGATTATATAATATGAGCCCAGATGCTCAGCCAATCTTGGGTGAACACCCCCAAATTGAAGGTTTTTACATGGCTTTAGGGTTTAGTGGGCACGGATTTATGTTAGCTCCGATAACCAGTAAACTAATTGCAGAATTGATATTGAAGAGAAAGACGTCTCTCCCTATAGATAAGTTGGATATTGGAAGATTCGAACGGGGGGAATTAATTATTGAACCTTCAGTAGTATAAAAAAGTCAAATAAAAAAATAATAAATTAATTTTATAATTTTTCTTAATAAAAGAAGGATTTTTTAATTTTTTGTAGAAGCATATAAATAAGGATAAAATAAAATATTTTTACCAATAATAATCTAAAATTCAATTAAATGGATGAAGTATTTAGAAAGACTTATTTTATGGTTGTCCCCCAAAAAGTAAGCAAACCTGTCCTCGACCTGATCGGGGAATGGTAATGTAGGGGTCGGATTTATCCGACCCGTTATTCAGACTGTGTCATAAATAATTATATTTA
>NZ_PFKO01000245.1:3331-3662 GCF_002784285.1 Candidatus Infernicultor aquiphilus | reverse complement strand
AGCTATTCTATCTCCTCGATGTATAATAAATTTTTCTTCACCTAAATTAATTAATATTACTTTTACGATACCTCTATAATCTGAATCAACAGTACCAGGGCTATTTAAAATGGTTATTCCATATTTAAGGGCTAATCCACTTCGAGGTCTTATTTGGCCTTCATAACCTTTGGGGATCATAATTTTAATTCCAGTAGAAATTAATATTATTTTACCTGGCTTTAATACAATATCTGAAGTTTCTGCAGATACTAAATCAACACCAGATGAAAATTCACTTGTGGGGATAGGTAAAGGTATATCATCGCATCCTTTTACTTTTTTTATTCTT
>NZ_PFKO01000245.1:0-3301 GCF_002784285.1 Candidatus Infernicultor aquiphilus | reverse complement strand
AATTAATTTTCTTTCTATTTATCTGCAAAGTATCAATCATAATTTTCATTATGATCAATACTTTCATTTTCTATAATGCTGTTTTCCTCAATATCTACTTTTCTTAAATCAATTCTACCTTGATTATCAATTCCAATAACCTTAACTAATATATCATCATTAACTTTAACTATGTCCTCAACTTTTACTACATGTTTATGAGATAATTTAGAAATATGAACTAATCCTTCTTTACCTGGTAAAATCTCCACAAAAGCTCCAAAATTTGTAGTTCTGGTTACCTTCCCTTTATACGTATCTCCTACTTTAGCTTCTTTTGTTAGACTTTCAATCATTTTTTTAGCTTGTTTTATTGAATTTTCATTAATTGAAGAAATATATATTTCACCATCTTCTTTAATATCAATAGTAGCCCCAGTAACTTCTATAATTTTTTTAATATTCTTTCCACTAGGACCTATCACAATTCCTATTTTATTAGTATCTATCTTTAAAATAACTATTTTTGGAGCATAGATAGATAAGTCTTTCTTTGGTTCAGAAATTACTTCATTCATCTGGTTAAGAATAAATAATCTGGCTTTTTTTGATTTTTGCAAAATGTCAAATAATGTATTTTTAGAAATGCCGGCAATTTTCAAATCCATCTGAATAGCAGTAATTCCCTGGCTACTCCCAGCAGCTTTAAAATCCATATCTCCATAGTGATCTTCCAAACCCAAAATATCGGTTAATATTTCTATTTTTTCATTTTCTTTTACTAGTCCCATAGCAATTCCAGCTATAGGCCTTTTTATGGGCACCCCTGCATCCATTAAAGATAAACTTCCTCCGCAAACAGTAGCCATAGAAGAAGAACCATTTGATTCTAAAATTTCAGAAACAACACGAATAGTATAAGGAAATTCAACTTCTAAAGGTATCAAAGATTTTAAGGCTTTTTCTGCTAATGAACCATGGCCAATCTCTCTTCTTGATTGGCCTCTTCTGGGTCTTACCTCGCCAACGCTAAAGGGTGGAAAGTTGTAATGCAGATAAAATCTTTCTGAAGAATCTTCTTCTAAGGTATCAATGAATTGTCTATCTTTAAAAGTCCCCAAAGTAGTAATAACCAGGGCTTGAGTTTGTCCTCTGGTAAATAAAGCACTTCCATGAACTCTAGGGAGTATTCCTATTTCACAACTAATAGGTCGTATATCGTCAAATTGTCTTCCATCTACTCTTCTTTTTTCTTTAATTATTAAATTACGAATAATTTCTCTACAAATATCATCATAAATATTCTTTAAGAAATAAATATCATCATCTTCGATAGATAATTTTTCCATAATCTTATTTAATATCTTCTTTAATAAATTATCTCTCTCTTTTTTTTCAATTATGCAAGTGGCTTCTTTAATTTCAGGTTCATAAAGGTTTTTAATTAACTTATAATATTTATCTTTTTTTTCGGTAATTTCTGAAAAATTATACTCCTTTTTTGTATTTAATTTTCCCAAAATATTTATTAATTTTTCTTGGCTTTCTACAATTATTTTTATGGCTTCCTGAGCAATATCAATTGCTTTTAATATTATTTCTTCCGAGACTTCACAGGCCTTTCCTTCCATCATCATAATAGAATCTTTTGTTCCAGCAATAATCAAGTCTAATTCACTATTTTCTAATTCTTGAGAAGTGGGATTTACTACCAATTCATTTTCTATTAATCCAATCCTTACTGCTCCTATGGGATGTTGAAAAGGAATATTTGATATCCATAGAGCTGCCGAAGCTCCAATAATAGCTAGAACATCCGGTAAATTTTTTTGATCATAGGAAAGAACAGTAACAATAATCTGAACATCATTCATATATTCTTTAGGAAATAAAGGCCGTAACGGGCGATCAATGAGTCGAGAAGTTAATATGGCATTATTACTCGGTCTACCTTCTCTTTTGAAAAAGCCACCAGGTATTTTGCCAGCAGCATAAAATTTTTCCTCATAATCCACCAATAAAGGAAGGAAGTCTATTCCTTCACGCGGTTCATCAGAAGCAACTACAGTCGCCAATACTGTAGTTTCTTCGCATCTCACGACTACTGAACCTGTTGACTGTTTAGCTATTTTACCAGTTTCAATCTTAATTATCTTATTACCTAAATTTATTTCAATTTCCTTTGTTCCTAACATTAAAATAATTATTTCCTCCTTATTATTTGAAATTTAATATTGTTCATTATATATAAAATATTTTATTTATTATTTTCTTAAATTGAGTGATTCGATAACATTTCGGTATTTATTAATATCTTTATCTTTAATATAATTTAACAATCTTCTTCTTTTACTAACCATCTTTAATAAACCTTGCTTGGAATGAAAATCTTTTTTGTTCTTTATTAAATGTTCGGTAAGATCATTTATATTTTTGGTCAATAAAGCAATTTGAACTTCGGGTGACCCGGTATCAGTAGTATGGTGCTGATATTTTTTTATTATTTCTTCCTTTTCTTCTTTAACGAAAACCATGTCATTATCTCCTTTTTATTTTTTATTCCAGTATAATCTTATTGGTAAATATTATATCTTAATATATTTTATCATAAACAATTAGACCCTTCAACTTAAAATTAGTATCGAGTGAAAATATTATCAAGTATATAGTATCGAGTATCGAGTATAAATACAGTAACAAGTAATGAGTAATAAGTGCTAAGATTAAATTTCCGAAATCACAAAAACACATTACTTATTACATGTTATTTATCATTTTGTGAGCTGTTAAAATATCATCTTCTATCTGTTTCTTTAATAAACCTGGATGGTTAAAGTATTTTTCATTCCTTATTTTTTGTAATATATTAATATTAACTACTTGGTTATAAATACTTTTATTAAAATTTATAATATGAACTTCTACTGTCTTATTATTTTCTTTAAAAGTAGGTTTAATGCCTATATTCATTAAACCATAATATTTTTGATTATCAATATTGATTTCAACTAAATATACTCCGTTAGCAGGAAGTATTTTTTCTAATGGTATCTCAATATTAGCTGTAGCAAAATTTAATAATTTTTTTCCTCTTCCCTTTCCAGAGATCACTCTTCCTGAAATTATCACATTATGCCCCAATAATTTTTTCGCTTTTTTAGTATCTCCCAATCTAATATATTCTTTAATTATAGTGCTACTAATGATGGTTTTATTTATAACTTCTGGTTTTAATATACTGGTTTTAAATTTATAAATTTTACCATATTCTTTTAAACAATCTACATTTCCTTTTCCTTGAAAACCAAATTTATAATTAAAA
>NZ_PFKO01000300.1:0-3707 GCF_002784285.1 Candidatus Infernicultor aquiphilus | reverse complement strand
AGAGATATTAAGAAGATTAAGGCAAAGAAGGAAAGTGATACTGGCATAAGTATTACTTTTACCTTTAAGCCTATTTTATTATACAAGAAGTCTCATTTTTTCGGTAAATGTGTCCAGTGATAGGGGTCATTCTAATAAAGGGTAGATGGTTTGCGCTTTTATGAAAAAATATTATTATTAATTTTCACACAGTCTGCCGTCCCCATGACAGTACCAAACATAAGACTCCGAGGAAATCAGCAAAGTCTTTCTCGAGAAGGAAGATCGCCTGCCTGGCATTTCTTCTGGAGGTGATGTGATAAACTGCTCCCGCAAATTCTATCCGTAATGGTCTGGTCAGGTGGCTAATATAGCATATCCTTTGTTATATTACAAGACCTGACCCCATATTTTCCATATTTTATCATCATAGAGGACGTCCTCGGGGCGCAACTGCATATAACGGCTCCAGCATAAAAGAAGTTTTTTCGAAGCAAAAATTTGGGTGAGTGCCGTTAGGCACGAACCTTTTATGTTGTGTTATACGCTGTCGCCCTAATGTTCTTATTATGTTATCGCTATCTGCGCCATAATTCTTTATTTATTTTTTGAATATCCTCTTTTTCAGGAGGAAATGGAAAATTTCTGATTTTAGGACCAGGTGGACAATTTGCATAGGGTCTATTACAAGCAACTTCTCCATCTCTCCCAGGACAGCCACTGGTCATAAAAGGAGTTCCTGTTTCAATAATCGATGACAAATTATCTTGTAATATGCCAAAATCTATCAACTTACCAAAGGAATCGAAACTGAAATTATCTATCCTACTTATACCTTCATCAATCAAGAATCTAGCAAGCTGAACCCTTCTATACTGTCCAACTGGTGGCTGTGGATGCTGAGAAAGTAATGAATTACATTCAGGAAAAAAAGAAAATAGATGAGTGCATCCCCCCATATCATAAGCCTTTTGAATCGTTTCTATCATTTCTCTTTCTGTTTCTCCAAGACCTACTATCAGATGAACACCGGCCTTTCGTTTACCAAATATTTCAAGCGCCTCTTCATAATACTTCCAGTATTTTTCCCATTTATGTGGACCTTTAACCGTTTTCCCTCTGATCTTTTCAAATAAATGTGGGGTTGCACAATCCACTGCTATTCCAATCATATCTGCACCGTTTTCCTTAAATCGATATAGATCACTTTTATCCAGAATGGTAGGTGAACTAAGAAGAGATATCGGAATATCTAGATCTTGCCTCAGGGTTTTGGTAATCTCCCATGTATCCTTTCTAGCCCTTTTGTTGGTTATCATTGAAAGACATATCCTTTTTACTCTATCGACATTTTCAGAAATTCTCTCCATTATATCCGTGAGTTTATAAGCTGTCCACTCTACCCTTATAAAACTTTTATCTTCATACGTCCCAGGTCGTCTCATTGAAAGGCCACAATAGCCACAGTTACCTGCGCAACCTGAATCATATGTGAGAAGTAAATTGATACAAAATAACTTTGCATCACGATAAAAAAGTCCGTTCTTGAACCCAAGCGTCATTGCAGCAGCAAGACTGGTTCGCAAATATTCAGGGCTTTCTTTGCTCATTTTACACCTCTTTCAGATTTATCGGAACGGAACAACATGTCTTCTTCCAAATAATATCCAGGCCATATTCTTGAGCTTTTTTAATCGCTTCTTCTGAAGGTATAGCAATTCTATTCACTCCGCATTCCACCGCCAGAACATCAATTAATGGGTTGGCTCTTTCACGAGCACATCCCAAAGATATCGGAACATCTGTCATCTCAATCCTTGCTGTAGCAATAATTTTCGCAACCTCTTCTGGATTTGGTGGCAAAATATTCCTCATAGGTGTCCCTGATAGCGGCATAAGAGATACTATGACCAAAACTTCCGGGTTGTATCTCTTTATTAAATCAATCGCATGGTATTCTCCTTTGATTTTACCATAATCAAGGCCAACGACGATATGAGGAATGATAGAAAGACCAGCATTTTTCAAAGCAGTAAGAGATTCTTCTATTTTCGTTATACCAAAATTAACATGATATATTTTCTTAAATGTTTCTTCATCTCCAATTACGTCGATTAGTGCTTGATCCACCCCAGCATCTTTCATTTTTTTAGCCATCTGATAATCTATGATACCACTGTGAATCGAAATAAAAAGATTCGTAGTTTCTTTAATAGTCTTTATGGCCGAAATAAAATTATACCAGGGAATAGTCCCATCTTTTTGACTTCCGCCGCTAATAAGACAACCAACATTGCCCAACTCTTTCAATCTTATGCATTTTTCAATAAGTTCTTCTGGAGTTGTAGCGAAGATCATTGACTCAAGTATTTTAGAGTTACAGTGATCACATTGAAGCTCGCAATGTTTTCCGGTGATAGATATTGCAGGATAATTTCCCCACTTACCATTATATTTAAACATCCCTGGGTGGTAGAAGGTTATCTTCTTACCAAACCTACGCCAAGATATCTCTCTTGATTTCGTAATCAATTTATCCAAGTCATTCATAATAATATTCCCTAAATACAGTCCAACATTTTTTTACTATACTATCTAATTTATCCCAATTAGATTCAAGAAAACACCGTTTCGTATGAGCTCTTTCTAACTCCTTACCAAAAATATCTTTCCATTCCTTTTCATAATCTATTAACATTTCAATATCTTCTTTTTGAATCGCACAGGCAGCAATCTTGCCGGCAATCTTACCGCATATAACTGCCTGAGCAATTCCCCCTCCGGTTATTGGATGCGTTTGTCCAGCTGCATCACCAACGAGCATGATATTATCTTTCACTGTATTTAATGGCCCACCCACTGGAATTAACCCGCTCGTGATTAAAAAAGGACTATTTTTGACTTTACCGTCTTCTTCCAATACTTTTACAAATTTTTTGAGTATGCTACTCAACGATTTATCGGTTTTTGTAATTGAATTATATTTAATACCAACCCCAACATTTGCTGATTTCCCTTTTGGAAACAACCATCCATATCCACCAAAGAAATCTTGATCAAAATAGACCTCCGTAAAATCCAACGAAGAAACTAATGGAACACTATATTGCATTCCAATGATGAAATCCCTGTTTACACTGTTTATCCACTTTCCTACAGTCGATTTTGGCCCATCAGCACCAATAATCACTTTTGCTGTAACATCAATTTCCCTACCATTTTTGTTGATGAATATCTTTTCTTTCTTCTTTGAACTACATAAGGTATTAATACGAACCTCCACCCCACTATCTGCGGCTTTCATCGCTAATTCTTTATCAAATATTGATCTATTAAGCATATAACCAGGTGAATATGATTCCACACATTCTCCGTTTGGAAGGTGTGTTCTCATCCCCTTAATCTCTTGAACAATGCTATCACGTGAGATCTCTACTTCACTGAGAATTAGTTTTGGTATAAACTCAGCACATTGAACAGGCTCTCCTATGATTTTTTTCTTCTCAATCAACAAAACTTTTGCCCCGTATTTTGCTGCCTCTGAGGCAGCAGAAGACCCAGCAGGTCCTGCTCCAACAATCAAAATATCATAATTTAGCATCCAATACCTTCTTGAGCAAATCAATATTTATATCTGTTTGACTTTCGAAATTTCCTTTATAGGCTTCCTCTTCCTTCCCAAGTTCATAACAGGTGGTATTATTAATATCAATTAAAATCGCAGGAAT
>NZ_PFKO01000374.1:0-1362 GCF_002784285.1 Candidatus Infernicultor aquiphilus | reverse complement strand
ATTCTAGATTCTTGCTTCTTGCTTCTTGCTTCTTGATTCTTGATTCTTGATTCATATTTTTATATTTTTAGGTTTTTATAATTTTATATTAACATAATACCGCTAATTTGGGATTGTCAACTTAATTGTGTCTGACTTTTATTAAAATTAAAATATTTAAAATTACTTACCGGATATTTCATAAAGTTTTTTTCTTCAAATTCCTTAGTAATCATAAAAACATAATCAAGTAAATTATCTGGACTCTCAAAGGATAATTTATTCTTCGTGGCTTTTCTGATAATCCGGTTTAAATTTTCAATACTGTTGGTCGTATAAATCATCCGTCTCACTTTAGGATTAAAATCAATATAGGTAAAATAATATTCAATAGTTTCTTCTTGAAAGAATCTTTTTAAATTAGGATATTTGTCTTTCCATTTTTTACAAAATTTGTCTGCTTTTTTTAAGGCCTTTTCAGTTGTCGAATCCGAACTGAAATTATCAAAAACTTCTTTTAGATCTTCGGCCATTGCCGCTTTGTCTTTTGGTCTGGTTTTGTTTAAAATATTGCGCATTTTATGCACTACGCATTTTTGAAATTTACTCTCAGAAAAAACACGATGAATTTCTTCTTCTAGTCCGGATAGTCCGTCAGCGACAAACAAGTCAATCTTTTCTATTCCTCTCTTTTTTAGTTTTTCAAAAATCTGCCCCCATTCACTTGCTCCTTCGGTTGGATTGATTGATAAAGCCAGTATTTCCCGCTTAAAATCAGTTCTTACTCCATAGGAGACATAAATGGCTTCTCGGGAATAACTATCTCCTCTTCTTACGGTAATAAAGATGCAATCGCAGAATGAAACCAAATAATGTTTGTCTAATTGGCTGTTCTCCCAAGCGTCTCGGAATTTATGAAATACTTTCGCTAAGTTGGTAATTTTTGTGGCACTGACTCCTTCACCAAACATCTCTTTGATTAAATCAGAAATATCTCTTGAAGTCATTCCTTTCTTGTACAGTGATAAACAAAGTTCATTGACCTGCTCTTGATTGATTTTTACCAGCTCAAGCGTGTTGGGAGAAAACTCGCCGGTTCTTGTTCTGGGCACATTTATTTGCAAACAATTCTTTCGTAACGAATTAAAGGCTCGACCGTAAAATCCATTGCCTTTGTCTTTGGCTTGCTCCAAATATTCTCCTCGTTCTATTTCCATTAATGAATCAATGGTCGAAGCTAAGAATTGATCCAAGGATAATTCGGTCAGAGAACTTCTTAAATTTTTAATACTACTTTCTAAAATCTTTTTGTACTTTGGCATAATATTTTTTTAAAAGTTAATTACTTTTTTATTATACCAGACACAATTTATTATACGGTCT
>NZ_PFKO01000221.1:0-3604 GCF_002784285.1 Candidatus Infernicultor aquiphilus | reverse complement strand
TGATCTGGAAGAATATGTTCGCCCGGACTGGTGGAGTCGCATCTTTAATTACCTTTACTTGAGGACTGATGCCGACATAATAAATGACCTGAATATAACTTCTCACGAAATTGACTTATTTTTAGAAATTCTTAACCTCTCACCAGATGACAAAATTCTTGACTTATGTTGTGGACAGGGTAGACATTCCCTCGAACTAGCTAGAAGAAATTTTAAAAATATTGAAGGATTAGACCGCTCCCATTATCTCATCCAAAAAGCCAAAACAACTGCAAGAAAAGAAGATTTAAATATTAGATTTAGAGAAGGTGATGCTCGTAAAATCCCCTCCTCGACCGATTCCTTTGATTTGGTAATGATATTAGGAAATAGTTTTGGCTATTTCGAGACTACCCAGGATGATTTAAGAGTACTAAAGGAAGTTTTTAGAGTTTTAAAACCTTGGGGAAAGATTCTTATTGAGGTCACTGATGGAGATTACTTAAGGAATAATTTTCAGGCCAGGTCTTGGGAGTGGATGGATAAAAAACATTTTGTTTGCAGAGAACGCTCACTTTCTCTTGATAAACAACGTTTAATATCAAGAGAAGTTATTACTCACACCGAAAAAGGTGTTATAGCAGATCAATTCTACGCTGAAAGGCTCTACTCTAAAGAAAATTTAACCCGAATCTTGGAAACAGCAGGTTTCAGTAATATAACTTTTCAAGGGCAAATTTCTCCTGATTCCAAGCGAAATCAAGATTTAGGTATGATGGAAAAATGCCTAATTGTTACCGCAGTAGAAAAAAAACTATGGACTCCGGTTAAAATTAAATTAAAAAAAGAAACCAAGAATGTGGCAGTAATTTTAGGAGATCCTAATAAACCAGACCTTTTAAAACCTTCTACCGTCTTTGATGACGATGATTTTTACACTATAGATCAGTTAAAAGCAGGATTAAGAGAACTAAAAGATTTTCAATTTGTCTACCTGAATAGCCACGATACTTTGATTCAGGAATTAACCAAATTGAAAGGAAACATTGATTTTGCTTTTAACCTCTGTGATGAAGGTTATAATAATGATGCACAAAAAGAGCTTCATATACCCTCCTTATTGGAAATGCTCAGCATTTCTTACACTGGCTCAGGACCCCAATGTCTGGCCTACTGTTATGATAAATCATTAGTACGTGGAATTGCCAGAGAAATGGGAATCCCAGTACCCGAAGCTTTCTTTGTTAAGCCCGAAGATATTACTTTTGGATTACCCTTTAATTTCCCGGTAATGGTAAAACCTAATTTCGGTGACTCCAGCTTTGGAATTACCCAAAGGAGTGTGGCAAATAGTTTTGAAGAATTAGTAAACGCTATTTCAGAGATCAGGGAAAAATTTGGCTATGAGAAACCTATTCTGGTGGAAGAATTTCTTACCGGAAAAGACCTTAGCGTGGGGATAATAGGGAATCCCCCTGAATCTTATACCGTATTGCCTCTGATTATGACTGATTATTCCTCACTGCCAGAAAATTTACCCAAAATTTGCGGATATGAGTCTAAGTGGCTTCCGGATACACCCTACTGGAATATAAAATCTATTCCCGCTAACCTTCCCGAAAATGTAGAAAAATTTATTATAGAATGCTGTTTAAAGTTATCGGAGAGATTAGAATGTAGAGATTACTGTCGATTTGACTGGAGACTCGATGCTAATGGTAACCCAAAACTCCTGGAAGTAAATCCCAACCCAGGTTGGTGCTGGGATGGTCATCTGGCCAAGATGGCAGAGATTGCTAATATACCTTACATAGAAATGTTAAAAACAATTCTACAAGCAACTGAGCAACGGATAGGTAAGACAAATACAAACCATAATTAATAAAATACATAGGATATGTCCTTCGTATCAACCTTGGGAGTTAACGAAGTCACTATGGGCAATTTGGGTAAAGCCTGGTGAACTAAGTGACCCCTATTGGTCGAAATCAGAAGCTTGTTTCTTTACAAACCACCTCTTTGATTGTTGGTTTTTAATGTCAAATTGTGGGTTGCGGATTGTTTTTTATAAAAAATCCTTTTATTATTTATCTAAAAGTTTTGATTCATAGGAAGTTTTATTCTGTTTTTTATCTTGATATCTTTCTAAAGCTAACTGAATTAATCGATCAATCAACTTCGAATAAGAGACACCACTTGCTTCCCATAGGCGAGGATACATACTAACTGAAGTAAAGCCGGGAATCGTGTTAATTTCATTAAGATATATTTTATTTTCCTTTTTAGTTACAAAAAAGTCTACCCGAGCCATTCCTGCGGCATCAATGGCCTGAAAAGCGCAAAGAGCAATCTTTCGAACTTTTTCAGATACTTCTTCGGGTAAATCTGCCGGAATAATTAATTGGGTGGCCTGGTCAATATATTTTGAATCATAATCATAAAACTCCCCGGCTGGTTTGACTTCACCCACTACCGAAGTTTGGGGTTCATCATTTCCTAAAACGCTACATTCTATCTCTCTTGCTCCTTCTAATCCCTCTTCAATCAAAATCTTTCTATCATAAGAAGAAGCTAAATCTAGGGCTTTTTCCAATTCTTCTTTGCGGTGAACTTTGGTTATTCCTACGCTTGAACCTAAATTGGTGGGTTTTACAAAAAGAGGAAATTCAAAAGTGTTTTGAATTAAGGATAATATTTCTTCTTTATCTTTCTGCCAATCTTTTCTTTTTATAGTTAACCATTTTAATACTGGCAAACTTTTTTGTCTAAAAATGGTTTTCATTAATTCTTTGTCCATAGAAACTGCCGAGGAGGCCACTCCTGCTCCTACATAAGGAATATCAGCCAATTCTAAAAGGCCTTGGATGGTTCCGTCTTCTCCATAAGGTCCATGTAATACCGGGAAGATTACATCCAATTTTCCTTCCCAGGTTTCTTTTTTAAATTCCTGATGATTATCTATGCTGATTAAACTTTTGCCAGAAGGATTATTTACTAAAATCACAGTGCTTTTTCCTTCGATTTTACCCGATTCAAGAGCTAAAGCAGATTCATAAGGAGAGATCCATCTACCCTCTTTAGTTATGCCAATTGGTATTACAATATATTTATCTCTATTTATGGCTTTTATAATTGAGGAGGCAGAGCAAAATGAAACCTCGTGTTCCCCTGACCTTCCGCCAAAGATTATCCCCACTTTTAGTTTTTTAGCTCTCATCTTTTTCCTTTCTATAATTTTAAATAAAAATTATTTGGTATTTAAATTTAAAATATCCATGCTACCTTCTTCAATATTTAAATATAAAAGTTTGTTTCGAAAAAGTTTCCCTTTTTTTAATAATATTTTAATCACTTCCTGGGCTTCCCAAGCAGCAATTAAGGCAGGGATTACCGCCGGGGCACCTAATTCTACCTCACTACCACGTTCAGGTAATTTTTCTTTAGGGCCATAGATTAGTTCTAATCCTTTATCTTCAGGAAATATAGTAGTAAGCTGACCGTTAAATCCGGCTACTGCACCATGAACCAGGGGAATCTTTAAGCTCTGGCAGGCATGCTGGAGTATGAAACGTGAAGGGAGATTATCCAGAGCATCTACTACTACCTCTACCCCCTGAATAATGTT
>NZ_PFKO01000015.1:0-3543 GCF_002784285.1 Candidatus Infernicultor aquiphilus | reverse complement strand
TTTTGTACTGGCTATGGGTGAAATAGATCTTTCCTTTCCGTCGACTATGGCCTTATCAGGCTTTATTTTTACCAGCACATTTCAGGCTACAGGTAGTGTTATATTAGCTTTAATATATAGCCTTTTATCCGGTGTAATAGTTGGGTTTATAAACGGAACCTTAGTTACATCAATAGGTATTCCTTCAATTGTAGCTACCTTAGGTATGCAATTTTTAATCAGGGGTTTTAGTAATATTATATCTAATGGTTTAGCTAAGACAGTAGCATTAGATAAAACTATTTCCTATAAAATATTTGCTGAAAAGTTAGGAGTAATTCCGGTTCAGTCAATTTGGTTTATAGGGATAACAATTTTCTTCTATTTCTTACTTTTTAGACACAAGTTTGGTGAACATGTGTTATTTATAGGTGATAATCGGGAAGCTGCAAGAATGATGGGTGTAAATGTAAATAGAGTAAAAATAATGGTTTTTATATTGATGGGAATTATGGCTTCCTTTGCCGGGATACTAAGTTGTTACCGGATGAGAACCTGGTGGCCGACCATGGGAGAAGGATATATAATGATGGTAATGGCTGCTGCTTTTGTGGGCGGTACTTCTATGTTTGGTGGAGAAGCTAGTATCGAGGGTACTTTCATTGGTTCATTTGTTATTGGTTCTTTAGAAGCAGGTATTGTTGCTGCAGGCCTTTCTGGTTTCTGGACACAATTTGTTTGCGGGGTTTTAATCATAGCTTCAGTAACTATTCATACCTTAGCAAAGAGAAGAAAATAAGGTAGAAAATAAGATATAGATAATGTAATATTATGAAGTAAAAGGGAGTGATATGAAATTTAAACTATTTAAGGAGCCAACGTTTTTTCACTTAAAACTTTGCGTTGAAGGACGTCAGAGGATTATCAATAATTTAAGGGAGGATTTAAATGATTAACATTCCTAAAATAAAACTTGGGATAGTTGCTGTAAGTCGTGACTGTTTTCCTATTGAACTTAGTAAAAGTAGGAGAGAAGCTGTTATAAAAGCGTGCAGCGAAAGGGGAGTTTCAATTAAGGAAATTAAGACAACTGTTGAAAACGAAAAAGATGTTTTAAAGGCCTTAAAAGATTTGAAAGAGGCAGAAGTTAATGCATTGGTATTATATCTGGGTAATTTTGGCCCTGAAGGCCCAGAAACAATGCTTGCTCAAAAGTTTTCAGGACCTACTATGTTTGTTGCCGCGGCAGAAGAAACTGGAGAGAATTTAGTAAATGATCGCGGAGATGCATATTGCGGTATGCTGAACGCTTCATATAATTTAGGGCTAAGAAAATTAAATCCTTATATTCCTGAATATCCTGTTGGTACGGCTGAAGAGATAGCAGAAATGATATTGGACTTTGAAAATATCGCTAGAATATTACTGGGACTCAAAAAACTCAAGATAATAAGCTTTGGCCCCAGACCTCAGGATTTCCTTGCCTGTAACGCGCCTATACAACCCCTGTATGATTTAGGTATAGAAATAATGGAAAATTCAGAGTTGGATCTTTTCAAAGCTTTTAATAATCATGAAAATGATTCAAGAATATCAGAAGTAGTTAAAAATATGGAAAAAGAATTGGGTGATGGAAACAGATATCCAAAAATACTGTCCAAACTTGCACAGTATGAGCTTACACTAAAAGATGGGATAGAGCAGAACCTTGGGGCATCTGAATTTGCAATATTTGCTAATAAGTGTTGGCCTGCTTTCCAGACTCAATTTGGATTTGTGCCTTGTTATGTGAATTCAAGGTTTGCTATGAGAGGAATACCTATATCTTGCGAAACAGACATATATGGAGCATTGAGTGAATATATAATTACTCTGGCTACTAATTTACCAGCTACACTTTTGGATATAAACAATACAGTACCGAAGGATATGTATGAAGAAAATAGGAAAAAGGTAGAGAATTATAAACTAAACGACCTATTTATGGGATTCCATTGTGGAAATACTCCCATTTGTTATATAAAGAATGCTGAGATGAAATACCAGTTAATTATGCATAAATTTCTTGAGCCAAATAAAGAACCTGATATTTCCAGAGGTACCCTTGAAGGAATCATAATTCCTGGAGATATTACAATATTCAGACTGCAAGGTACTGCTGATTGTAAATTAAAGAGTTACATGGCTCAGGGTGAAGTACTTGATATAAATCCGAAATCCTTTGGAGGAATTGGTGTATTTGCTGTTAAAGAAATGGCCAGGTTCTATCGCCATATACTTATTGCCAAAAGATTTCCCCATCATACCGGTATAGCATTTAAACATGTAGGCAAAGTTTTATTTGAAACTATGAAGATACTGGGTATAAATGATGTAGCTTTTAATCAACCTTCAAATCTACTATATAGAAACGAAAATCCATTTGCCTAAATTTTAAAGTTGGGAATATTGTAAGTATGGATAGCAAATATTTGGGCTCTTAAAAGTGATGAAGTAAAAAAAACAGAATATACATTTATTTTTTATTGATTTGGAGAAAAGAAAAAATGATAAAACCGGATAATCATTTGCCGAAATATTATCAGCTAAAAGAATACTTAAAGCAGATGATTCAAAATGGAGAGATTATACCGACGCAAAAGTTACCTTCAGAAAGTGATCTTGTCCGTCAGTTTAAAATAAGCAGACATACGGTTCGTCATTCTTTTAGTGAGTTAGAAAATGAAGGATGGATATATAGAGAACAGGGAAGAGGTACTTTTTGCGCTTATCGAGGAAATAAAAAAGAGCAGAAAATAGCGGTTCTAACCACCTATATTTCTAACTATATTTTTCCCTCTATTATTAGAGGCATTGAAAAAATATTATCTGAATTAGGTTTTTCGTTTAGCATTGCCAGTACCGGCAATAATAAACGCAAAGAAGCAGAATGTATGAAAAGATTCTTAGAACAAGATATATCTGGCATAATTGTGGAGCCAACAAAAAGTGCTAAACCAAATATCAATCAAGAATATTTTCAGGAACTAGATAAACGCAATATCCCCTATATACTGTTACATGCCATATATCCTGATTTAGATTCCGCCTATATAATTATGGATGACGAAAAAGGCGGTTTTCTTGCTACACAATATTTATTAAAGTTAGGTCATAAAGATATAGCTGGAATATTTAAATCTGATGATTTACAAGGCATAAGACGACAGGCTGGTTTTTTGTCTGCCTTAAATAAATATAAGGTTACTGTAAATAATGAATTTTTAGGCAATTATGAAACTGAGCAGATGTTTTCTTATCCCTACCATTTTACTATAAACTTGTTGCAGAAAAAAAATCGACCAACTGCTATTGTTTGTTATAATGACCAAATAGCTATTCAGGTTATGGAGGCTATCCGTCGTAGTAACTTAAAGATTCCTGGGGATATTTCATTGGTAGGATATGACAATTCAAATTTAGCAGTTGCTACTGAGGTAAAGTTGACCACTATTAAGCATCCAAAAGAAGAGATGGGCAAACGGGTTGCACGCATGATAGTAGATATGATTAATGGGAAGGTCA
>NZ_PFKO01000065.1:0-3750 GCF_002784285.1 Candidatus Infernicultor aquiphilus | reverse complement strand
GAGAATCGGAGAATCGGTAAATAGGTCAATCGGGCAATTGGTCAATTGATGAATTGGAGAATGGTTAAATTATGAAAGAAGAAGATGTAGAGAATTTAAACCAGAAAAATGAGAAAGAAGGATCAGTCGTTAAGGGAAAAGATTTGCTAGTCGATATAGGAGAGGAAGTAAAAGAGGCTTATCTCAGCTATGCGATGAGCGTAATAGTGGGTCGAGCCTTACCCGATGTTAGGGATGGATTAAAGCCAGTCCATCGCCGGGTATTGTATGCCATGGGAAAATTGGGTAATACTTCCGATAAGGCTTACAAAAAATCTGCTCGAATTGTAGGGGAAATACTTGGCAAATATCACCCTCACGGTGATGTGGCAGTATATGATACTATTGTGAGGATGGCCCAAGATTTTTCTTATCGTTATCCTTTAATAGATGGACAGGGAAATTTTGGCTCGGTCGATGGTGATTCTGCTGCCGCGATGAGATATTGTGTAACTGGTGATACTTTACTTTTAAGCGACAAAGGCATTATTCCGATTAGAGAGATTTCTAATGAGAAGGAATGTGACATAGACTTAAAAATCTTGAATTATGAAGGCAAAAAAAAGAAGGCAGTTAAATTTTTCAACTCAGGCCAGCATAAGACCATAAAAATTACCACTGAACAGGGATATGAATTAAGGGGTACCTATAACCACCCTATTCTCTGTTGGGAGGTCAATAGATTTGGCATACCTGATTTCACTTGGAAGTTATTAGAAGATATAGACAAGAATGATTATGTTTTATTAAGTCGAGGAGCAGCCCTATTCAGCTCAAAAGATTTGGATTTAACCAAGTACTTCCCCAAAAATAAAAGTTATAAGGATGTTGGACTTCCTTATAAAATGAATAGAAGTCTCGCCTTTTTATTGGGAGCCATAGTTTCAGACGGGTCATTTCACCAGAAACAAATATTATTTAATAATAAAGATTTTGATTTTTATAACAAAATAAAAAAGATTATTAAGAAACAGTTTAAAGGTATCAAGCTTTACGAAAGAGAGATAAAGGGTGATTGCCGAGAATTAAGTATCTATCAGCAACAAGTGGTTGAGTTTTTGAAGAATATTGGTTTAGAAGGTACTACTTCTGAGAACAAAACTATTCCTTTTAGTGTGTTATTGTCCAGAAAAGACACAATTCGGGAATATTTAAAGGGACTTTTTGAGGGTGATGGTTCAATTGTAGTACATAAAGATAAAAGACATAAGGGAAAGGTTATAGAGCTTGTTTATAATTCTAAAAGTCAAAAATTAATAAAACAGTTAAAAATTTTACTTCTAAACTTTGGAATAGTTACTACTTTTCCTTATCGAGATAAAAGATCTAATTGTTACAAGCTGTTGATATCAGGAGTTGAAAATATTAAGAGGTTTAAGGAGGAAATTGGTTTTTTTTCTTCAAAAAAACAGGCACGCCTTTTAGAGATTGATAGTATCAATGGGAAAAGGATGAGCAAAACCGACTACATCCCCTTCTTGAGTACATATCTGAGACAAAATTATAAAAAAGAGTTTATAAAGAAGCACAATTTTGACCGTTACAATAATCTGAGAAGGTATAAAGATGAATTAATAGGATATCTTCAGGAAACGGATAAAAATTTAATCGAATGGCTATTAGAACATAATATATTCTTTAATAAGATAAAGAAGGTTGAGAAATTAGAAGAGGAAAATGTTTTTTCAATCAGAGTAAGTAGCAAATGTCACTCATTTGTGGCCAATGGATTTATTAATCACAATACTGAAGTTAGAATGTCCAAGATCGCTGAGGAATTGCTGGCTGATATAGATAAAGAAACAGTTATTTTTGTCCCTAATTTTGATAATTCTCTAGAAGAACCGGAGATATTACCCGCCAAAATTCCTCATCTTTTAATTAATGGTTCTTCTGGAATTGCAGTAGGAATGGCCACCAATATTCCTCCTCATAACCTGAGCGAAGTAATTGATGGTGCAGTTTTAATGATTGAAGACCCTGATGTTTCTTTAGATAAATTAATGACTGTAATTAAAGGACCAGATTTCCCTACCGGAGGAATAATTTGCGGTCACGAAGGGATAAGAAAAGCCTTTGAAACCGGGAGGGGGAGTATAAAATTACAAGCGGTAGTATTTACTGAAGGGGTAGATGATGATAAAAAAGAAAAGAAAAACCCTCGCATAATTATAAAAGAACTTCCTTATCAAGTAAACAAAGCCTTGTTAGTAGAAGATATTGCCAGTCTAGTTCAGGAGAAAAAGATTGCTGATATTACTGACTTAAGGGATGAATCAGATAGAAATGGAATGCGGGTAGTTATAGAGCTAAAAAGAGGTTGCAACATTGATATAGTTTTAAATAATTTATATAAACATACTAAAATGAGAATCTCTTTTGGGATAAATAACTTAGCCATAGACCATGGTCGGCCCCGGCTTTTAAACCTAAAAGAGATGCTCCAATGTTTTTTAGAATACCGTAAAGAGGTAGTAGAAAAAAGGACTAAATATGAATTAAAAAAAGCCAAAGAGAGAGCCCACATCTTGGAAGGCTTAAAAATTGCTTTATCTAATATTGATGAAGTGGTGCAAATTATTAAAAAATCCAAAAATGTTAGCTTAGCTCATAGTGCACTTAAAAATAGATTTGGATTAAGCGATATTCAAGCTCAGTCAATTTTAGATATGAGACTACAGCGACTTACTTCTCTGGAAACCGAAAAGATTTTAGAGGAATATCTAGAGTTAATAAAACGTATTGCCTATTTAGAAGATATATTACAAAATAAAAATAAACTTATGATATTAATAAAAGAGGAGTTATTAGACTTAAAAGAAAAATATGGTGATGAAAGAAGGACCAAGATAATTAAAGATGAAGAAGAACCTGATATCGAAGATTATATTTCTGAGGAAGATATTGTAATAACCTGCACCCAGGACGGATATTTAAAGCGCCTTCCTTTGAGTACCTATAGAATGCAGGGGAGGGGCGGCAAAGGAGTAATCGGAATGGGCACCAAGGCCGAAGATTTAGTAGAACAGGTCTTTGTTACCACCAACCTTCACGATATTTTATTTTTCACTAGCAAAGGTATAGTTTATAGAAGAAGAGCTTATCAGATTCCTGAGGGAGGCAGAACCTCCCGAGGGGTAGCCATAGTTAATTTATTGGGCATAGAGAAAGATGAACATATTACTACCCTTATTCCTATAGAGAGCTATGAATTGGCCGAAGAATCAAAAGAAAAAAGCAAAAAGTGCCTGTTTATGGCCACTAAAAAGGGGAAGATAAAAAAGGTCCCCCTTTCCTATTTTTCTAACCTAAGAAATGTAGGAATTATTGCTTTACGTCTTTTCCCCGAGGATGAACTGATTGGAGTAAGGCTTGCCGGAGAGGGGGAAAAGATTATTTTAACTACCGAAAGAGGAAATTCTACCTGTTTTTCAGTGAACCAAATAAGGCCTTTAAGCAGATTCACTTACGGGTTAAAAGGGATTACTATTAACGAAAATGATTGCCTTCTGAATATAAGTTTAGTTGATCTGGAAACAAACGAAGATTTGTTATTAGTTACCGAAGGTGGATTTGCCAAAAGAACCCCCATCAAGGAATTTAGGGAATTAAAGAAGAGAGGTGGCAAGGGAGTAAGGTCTATCAAACTAACCAAAGAAAGGGGTTTGATCGTAGCAGTTAAAGTAGTAAAAGAGGAAGATGAAATAGTCT
>NZ_PFKO01000324.1:0-3621 GCF_002784285.1 Candidatus Infernicultor aquiphilus | reverse complement strand
AAGATTTTAGTACATCATCAGAAGGTGGAGTTGGTTCATCTGACTTCTTCCACCTTTGCGGGAAAGAAACTGGCAGAGGTATTTCCTGAGCTTTTAGGTCAGCTGGATAGCAGGTTGATAGATATGGACCTAGAACTGATTGCCCCTGATTCTGAGCTGGTCTTTACTGCTCTACCTCATACAGTCTCTATGGAGATAGTGCCCAAGTTATTAGAGAAGGGGATAAAAGTAGTCGATTTAAGTGCGGACTACCGTTTAAAAGATCCTCTACTTTATGAAGAATGGTATAAGAAAAGCCATAATCAGATTAGCAAAGATTGGTTATCTAAAGCGGTGTATGGGCTTCCAGAACTTTATGATCAGAAGATAAAGAAGGCCTTTCTGGTGGCAAATCCGGGCTGTTATCCTACCAGTGTGATTTTAGGGATTGCCCCTTTGTTAAAGTTTAAACTGGTAGAACCACAAGGTATTATTATTGATTCTAAATCTGGAGTTACAGGTGCGGGGAAAAGCCTTTCGTTGGGTCTTCATTTTCCGGAATGTAACGAAAATATGAAAGCTTATAAAATTGTCGGGCATAATCATATCCCGGAAATCGAACAGGAGCTTTCTAATCTATATTTTGGAGGAGATAGCCAACATAAAGAGGGTATAAAAGTTTCTTTTACTCCCCATCTTATCCCTATTAATAGAGGGATTTTATCTACCTGTTATCTTGATTTGAAGGATGACCATAAAAGCGAGATGGAGATAGGGAAGATTTATCAGGAATTTTACCAAGATACTCCTTTTGTTCGGGTATTCGAACCGCCCAACTTACCAGAAGTAAAGTTTGTAGCGGGAACTAATTATTGTGATATTGGATTTAAGATTGATAAGAGAGTGGAAAAGATAAAAGTAATTTCGGTTATCGATAATTTACTTAAGGGTGCAGCAGGTCAAGCAGTGCAGAATATGAATATTATGTCTGGCTTTCTAGAAACCTGTGGGCTTAATTTAACCCCTACCAATTAGAAATGAAAGGAGATGATTATGATGGAAGATAGATGGGGTAAAAAAGATTTTCAGGTGGTCAAAGAAGGTATAACCTATCCTCTAGGAATAAAAGCAGCGGGGATTAACTGTGGAATAAGGCTGAATAAAAAAGATTTAGCTTTGATCTATTCGGATAAATTGGCTGATGCAGTGGCGATGTATACTACTAATAAATTTAAGGCTGCTCCACTAGTGGTTACCGAAAAAAATTTATCTCTCTCCGGAGGGAAATTAAAAGCAGTGTTAATAAATAGTGGGATAGCTAATGCCTGTACCGGGGAGAAAGGCTTAAAAGATGCCTGGGAGACGGTCAGTTATGTTTCACAAGGTTTAAATATTAAAAAAGAACATGTAGCAGTATTCTCCACCGGTAAGATTGGAGAATTTCTTCCTTTAAATAAGATAAAGGCGGGAGTGGAAAAAGTAATTTCTGGTCTGGATTATGCCGGGGGCGAAGAGGCAGCAGAGGCAATACTGACTACCGATACCCGTAAAAAAGAGGTAGCGGTTAATTTTGTCTTAGGAGGAAAAGAGGTAAGGATTGGCGGTATGGCTAAAGGTTCGGGGATGATCAATCCCCATATGGCAACGATGTTGGGGTTGGTTACTAGCGATGTTTCTATTAATCTGGATTTGCTCAAATCAGCTTTACGGCAGGTAGTGGAGAAGACTTTTAATATGATTAGCGTTGATGGAGATACCAGTACCAATGATATGGTAATAGTAATGGCCAACGGTTTAGCAGAGAACCGGATGATGGAAGAAAAGGATGATAATTATTATAAATTTTATCATGTCCTATATTTTGTAGTTGAATATTTGGCCAAATGTATTGCCAAAGATGGAGAAGGGGCGACTAAGATGATTGAGGTAGAAGTAAAAAATGCTCTCTCTTTTGCCGAGGCTAAGAAAGTTGCTAAAGCAGTGATTAATTCTCCTTTGGTAAAGACCGCCATCTTTGGCAATGACCCTAATTGGGGAAGAATATTAGCTGCAGTTGGATATTGCGGTGCCGAAGTGGTAGCGGATAAAGTTGATCTTTACCTTAAAGAGAAGATTGTAGAAAATGGCCAGCCCTTAAAATTTTCTCGGCAGAATATACATGAATACTTAGGTTCTTCTAAGGAAATTAAAATTGTAATTGATCTTAAAATGGGAGAGGAAAATGCTACTGCTTGGGGATGTGACCTGACCTATGATTATGTGAAGATAAATACTAAGTACAGTTAGTACAGTGACGAGTGGAGTACAGTGATAAGTAATGTGTAATTAGTAATATGTAGGGGTTCGATTTATCGAACCCGCAATGAAAACGGGTCGGATAAATCCGACCCCTACAGCAATTGGAAAACTAGTTAACCGGTAAATTGGTGAATCGGTCAATTGGTCAATTGAAAAAAGGAGTGTGATAAATGATAAAAAAAGATATTGATAAACGTGGGGGAATCCTTTTAGAAGCTTTACCTTATATTAAGAAATTCTGGAGTAAGATAATAGTAATAAAATATGGTGGCAGTGCTATGAAGGATAAAAATTTAGAAAAACAGATTTTAAAGGATATTATTCTTTTAAAATACGTAGGGATGAAGCCGGTAATTGTTCATGGTGGAGGATCAGAAATATCTGAGGAGATGAAAAAAAGGAACAAGACCCCCCAATTTATTAATGGATTGAGGGTTACCGATGAAGAGACCATGGATATAATCGAGATGGTCTTAATCGGAAAGATTAATACTCGTTTGGTGGCGGAAATTAACCTTCCTATTTCCGAAGGACCAGGAAATGGAGTGAAAGGCATCGGTCTAAGTGGAGAGGATGCCCAACTTTTAACCGTTAAGAAACACCAAATCTCTGAATTAGGTTTGGTGGGAGAAGTAGAAAATATCAATCCTGAGATATTAATGATTTTATTGGAAAAGAATTATATTCCGGTAATTGCCACAGTAGGGGTGGATAAGGAAGGAGTAAGATATAATATTAATGCTGATACTGTGGCAGCTCAAATAGCTATTTCTTTACAAGCGGAAAAGTTAATATTTTTAACTGATGTGGATGGGATATTTAAAGATTCTTCTTGCCCTTCGACTATAATTAACAGTCTTGATATTAATAAGACGAAAGAATTGATTGAATTAGGCTGTGTACAAAAAGGAATGCTCCCCAAAGTAGAGGCAGCCATTCAAGCCCTCCAAGGGGGAGTAAAAAAGATCCACCTCTTAAATGGTAAATGCCCGCATTCTATTTTACTGGAAGTATTTACCGATAGCGGGATAGGCACCGAGATTATTTATTAATCAGGCTAATTCTAAATAAAATTAAGGTAATTAATCATTAGGAATATTTATTTAACCTAAAGGTAAGGGGGCTTAAAAATTATGCAGACTAAAGAATTGATAGAAAAGGAAAAGAAATATTTAATGCCGACTTATACCAGACCAGCAATGGTATTAGATAAAGGTGAGGGTATGAAGGTATGGGACCTGGAAGGAAAGCAATACTACGATTTTATTGGTGGTATAGCAGTAAATGCGTTGGGGTATAGTCATCCTAAATTGGTTCAGGCCATTAAGGATCAGGCAGAAAGGT
>NZ_PFKO01000190.1:0-3873 GCF_002784285.1 Candidatus Infernicultor aquiphilus | reverse complement strand
AACACTAATTTCTTTACCTGGGAAAGCAGAAATTGATTATCATAAGCAACCTTCCCTCCTAAAATGATTATATCTGGATTTAATAAATTAACCAGATTAACCATCCCGGTTGCAAGATATGCCGCCGTATCTTTCATAATTTCTTTGGCTAATTGATCATTTTTTTTCAATGCATCACGAAAAATAGAGGGGGTAATTCGACTTATATCACCTTTTACTAACTCCGACATCATGGTAGGTTTTCCTTGTGCTACAGAAGACAATACTTTAGAGCAGATAGCAGGCCAGCTTACATAATTTTCAAGACAGCCTGTATTTCCACAATCACAGGGAATACCATTTCTATCTATACTTGTATGACCGATTTCTCCTGCTCCTCCCCTACAGCCGCGAAAGATAGATCCATTTACTATAATCCCAGCCCCAACTCCATCACTAATTGTAATATAAATTAAATTTTTAAATTTTCTATATGCTCCAAATCGTTTTTCAGCTAACGCAATTGCATTGGCATCATTTTCTAACCAGGTTTTTAGTTTGAATTGTTTTCCCACCATTTCTTTCAAAGGAATATTTTTTAATTTCAATTTTGTATTTTCATAAATTATGCCTTTGTCTACATTAATAATTCCAGGAGAGATAATAGAAATTCCAATGCATTTGGTTAAATCGGAATACTCTTCTAAAAACTGGCCAATTGACTTTAAAAGATAATCAATGACTAATTTACCAGTTAGATTATAAACAGGAAATATCTTTTGTCTGCGAACTTTTGCTTCTAAATTCATTTCAGCAATTTTAATAGAAGAATTAGTAATAGCAACTGCAATAATAAATTTACTATCTGAAGAAAATCTTACCAGAACTGGCTTCCTACCGCCAGTAGATACACCTACGCCATCCTCATATACTAATCCTTGGCGGATTAATTCTTTTACTGCAGCAGTTACTGTGGTTGGACTTATCTTATTCTTTTTAGCTATTTCACTGCGAGAAATAGGTCCATAATGCCGTATCGTCCTAAGTATTATAGATCTATTTAATTCTTGAATTAATTTCAAATCCCCAGTTCTCTGCATTTAATTAGCCCTTTATTTATAAACTTTCTTTTTCCAATGACTTTATTAAGTCTTTTTAAAAAAATAATACACTAACTTATATTTTTTGTCAATAAAAATTTTTAAAAAAATTCAATCAACTTTCGATTCATCAGTCATTACAAAACTTGACAATATTACTGGTTTTCTTTATGCTATTTAGTAGTAAATAACTTATCCTGGTCTTCTCTTTTAATATAATAATATGCCGAAGTGGCGGAATTGGCAGACGCGCTACGTTCAGGGCGTAGTAGGTGTATGCCTGTGGGGGTTCAAATCCCCCCTTCGGCACCAATCAGATAGCACTTCAGCTACCTTGTCCATCTCCCATTCTTCTCCGTTTGATTTATAGTTTTGCGTTTTACGCTTTTCGTTTTTCGCTATATAACTATATACTATTTTTATCCCTTTCTCTTTCAATCCTTCTTAAGTCTGCTTCTCCTAAACCAAAGTAATGTCCAATTTCATGGATAACCACTCTTCTCACCGATTCCTTGATATCTTCTCTATTTCTACAGCGTACTTCTATGGGCTTTTTAAAGATAATAATCTTATCGGGTAGAACATTCCTATACCAGATACCTCTTCTGGGATAAGGGACCCCCCGATAAAGCCCTAAAAGGCCATAAGGTGATTTGATCTTCATCTCTATAAGAAGTTCCTGGGAAGGCAAATCTTCAATTGCTATAGCAATATTTTCCATCTTCTCTTTAAAATTTTCAGGAAGGCTATTTATTGCCTCTGCTACTAAGCCTTCAAATTCTTCTTCGCTTACTTTCATTTTATTTTATTATCTCTTCCTTTAAATTCTTTATAAATTCTTTCACTTTCTGCATATATTGGTCTCTCGCCACTTCTTTTGAAGTCAGCTCAAGTAAGCTAAGAGGGGTCTTTTGACAAAGGTTTCCCATATTAGCAAATAATTGCTTGGTATCTGAACCCAAATGAGTACAGAAAAAAGCAACCTTATTAAAATAATCTTTGTTTAAAGAAATATAGGTCCTGATGGGGGTAGATATGTTAGAAGACCAGATAGGAGTTCCGATAATAATCAAGTCGTATGAAGAGGGATTCTTTTTTATCTCTTTAATTGCCGTTAATCTTCTCAAGTTAGCATCAGCCCCGGCACTTAAGAATCCTGGAATTCCTTTTCTATTTTTAGTATCAAAAATCTCCTCTTTATCACATTTCAAGATGTCGGAGATAGTTTCAGCTACTTTTTTGGTTTTCCCACTTCTAGAATAATAAATAACTAATATTTTCATCAAAAAATACCTCCCTGTGAATCTCAATCGTAAAATAGAGAAACTCTAATTAATTGGATTTTATTTCATATAACCAAACATCCAAAAGGGTTGACTAAGTAGTACCCGAGCAGTTTCTGATACCTGAGGGGGTGACAAACTCAATTTAAATTATATTAAATGAGAATTAATTACATTTAAACTTTTCTCTTATATTTCTTTTCTTACACTTAGCAAAATTTTGTAAATCCTGTTCTGGTAATTTTATTTCACCCTTTAAACCATGAATTATTTCATTATTTTTTATTTCAGGATTTATGGAATAGATAATCCACTTGCCCTCTCGCCGATTAACTATTAGACCGGCTTCTCTTAAGATCCTGATACTATGAGAAATTCTTGATTGTTCCATATTCAATATATTGACTAATTCACAAACACATAATTCTTCACTCTGAATTAAAAGTAGAAAAATACGTAGTCGAGTTTCATCAGATAAGGCTTTGAACATCTTTATAGTGGTTTCCATTATGTTTTCCTTTATATATAATGATATTCATATTATCGCCCAAAAAATATTTATCTTGTCGGTAATATTTTCTTCTATAATTTATAATTTTTATTAATCTTGCCCAATTAATCTACTATTTACTAATTACAATCGGGATAGCAATAGTTAAATAAAGATATTCTATTATTTTCCCTTCCTCTATTTTATTGGGAACTTTATCTTTTAATAATGCTACCTGCAGATCTTCTTTTTCTCCTGAGTTCAGCTCAACTTCAGTTCTTAAGGGGACGAGATAATCTGCGGAGGTCTTTATGGAAGTGATTTTTATCCCCTCTTCCCCCGAATTTGCCAGAGCGACTCTTCCTATGATTTCCCCTTCTGAGTCACTTAATAAGTTAAAACTTGCTCCTACCGGAGAAATACTTACTGTCGGGGCAGCTTTTTCTTTTATATAGCCATCGATACGTAGTGAAAAGGCTTCTTTTCTGGGATCATTACAGTATATGCGGACACTTTCCCGTACCTCACCTAAATCATGTTGTCTGGAATCATAAGTAAAGATTACCTCTTGTTTTTCTCCGGGAAGAATATTCAGAGGTATTTCTACGTCGTATTGAACATATTCAGAGATATCTATCTTATTAATTACCAAATCTAACTCTCCCTTATTTTCAATAGTAAAGGCAAAGGTAGGCAAATCCCCCTGGGAAATTAATCCTAAATCCCATTGAGAATTAGAGAGGAAGGCCTGGGGAGAAGGAATAGGTTCCACTTCAGCAATTATAGTTATTTTTTTATTAGGAATTTGGGGGTCATTCGATTCAATATTAATATCTTTCTTTACTAATCCTTTATATCCGGTAGGATTAAAGGTAGTTTTTAATTCAGCAGACTTTCCTGGTAGTATATGATCAGAAGAAAGCATAGTGGCAGTACAGCCACAGGAGGCTCGTACTCGACTGATAATCAATTCTTCTCTTCCTATATTCTTGATGGTAAAGATGTGAACAGGCCTTTCATC
>NZ_PFKO01000358.1:0-3860 GCF_002784285.1 Candidatus Infernicultor aquiphilus | reverse complement strand
TTAAAAGGAGAATTTAAAAAGAACCAAAGAAAAATAAAGAAGTAATCCTATAATACTCAACCGCAACAAAGCAAATTTGTAATTATAGGTATTTCTAAGTTGTTTTCGTTTTTTCTCATCAATTTGTAGTAAAATTATTTATTCCTCCTTTCTTATTTTTTATTATTTACTCGGTATATTTATGTAGTAGCGGTCATATTGGCAAAGGTTATAATTCCACGCCTTAGTAACAGGTGGAATAACTATAATCATTATCATAATTCCGATGAAAATACCTGCTAAGAAGAAAGTTGCCTTCTTTCCCCATTGTCGCCATTTTCTGATAGCGATTTGTTCTTGTGTGTGTTTATTTAACATTTTTTTCTCTTTTCTTTTTTGTCATTTTTTTATCCTTTATAATTAAATTTAATTGTTTTGGATTTTACTTTTGCAATACCTGATTCTATTTCACTCTTCTTATTGGCTTTTAGCGTAATTTCTAAATTCTGTACTGATTTACTAAACTGATATATAGGCACTACTGATTCATAAAATAATTTTCTGTTGCTTTCAATTTTGGATATTTTATTCTTTTCCATATACATTAAGCAAAGACCTTTAAGATCGCTTAATTTCTCTTTTAACACACTTTCCTCTTGCTTTAACTGTGAGTAATCTTTAAAGCTCTTAGGAAGCTCGCTCTCGGTCATTAATTTTTTTGTTTCTACCATTTTTTTTTCCTTTCTTATTATTTTCTAAATAGTCTTCTATCCATTCCTCTTTGGTGTAGAAATGTCCTCTAGTTAGAACTGATTTAATCTCTCCCGACTTTAATCTGTCTATAAGCGCTCCGTAGCCGAAAGGGACTAGACCTAATACAATAACTTTATTAGGTGTTAACCACTTTTCGTTTGTTTCGTCCATAAACTTACTCCTTTCATATTAAGTAATATTATTTTAATTGATTTGAGGCTATTTGTAAAGAGCTAATATCTTCGGCTGACCTCAAATAGCTTCTCTTGACCTTTACCGACCAACTTATACCAAGCAATTTTAGCACTATCGGGATTATTAGGGTTAGCAGGTAGATCCTCTGTAATAATGTTATGGCCTTCTGCCTTTAACTCAAGTATCCGTGAAGCAGGGGACATTATAAACATTTCATTTCTCATTTCTAAAGTGCTATGTAGCTTTCCGTCTGAAAGTAAATCTAAGATTTTTTATCGCTGTATAGTTTTCATTTTTTCCTCCTTTTAGGATTGAAAGATTCGATAAATCTAAGTGCTTCTTGAGTTTTTTGTTTCATTGTCTTTAGCGGGTGGCGTTTTCTGATTTCTGCTTTTATTTCTTCTTCTGTCATTTCTTTATCTTTCTCGCCAAGTAATCTATATAATCCTTAACCCAACCTTTCGTATCATCTTTAGCAGAATGAATGTTATCCTGTTTAAATCCTAACCCTCCCAAAGTCGCTCCTACTGATCGGATTAAATCCATATTCTGACCAAGATTATCTGCTAATCTTTTAACATTTCCTTTTTTATAGTAATCTCCTTCATCGTAAACATTCATCGGATAGAAATTATTATTTATTGCTTCGAGTAACTTAGCAACCTCAATATGCGCCTTCACCCCTGCAAATTGTGTTTTCGTGAAATTCCTTTCAAAGAAATGATATTCGGTATTTTCCTTATGGAACTTTTCGAAATATCCCATTTTGTAATGTTCATTATCGAATGAGTGAAATCCTATAACTGTATCTTCACAATTTGGGTAAACTTGAATTGAGATAACTCTTTGCCAAACACGATATGCGGATTTGTTTAAGGTTTCGTATTTTTTACCCCACATATCATAAGAGATATGGCTTAAAATATCCTTTCTATCTGACCAGATTGTCCATTTTCGACCTTTAGCAACATCTCGCACGAAATCTATTGTTTGTTTTACCCTTTCCTTACTTATGGATTGTGTTTTATTCTTTGATCCGTAATGTATTGTTACACCCATTATTTTTCCTTTCTAAACTTTTTCATAAAATTAAATATTTTTTCTTCCCAAGATATTTCTGTTATAGCTACGCCTATAATTATACCTAGAGCAATAGCTACAAAAGAACAAAGTAATATATTTATCATTATCTATCTCCTTTCTATCGAGTCATTACAAAGATAAAAATTGCGTATAAAGCAATTATACCTAGTACCCGATAACTTTTAATTCTAAATTGTCTAAACTTCCTTTTGAAGATTTGTTTTTGTGTTTTCTCGCTTAACATTTAAAGCTCCTTTCTTAATTCGAAACGATAGTACTTATTTGATTTTTCTTTTACCTCGAAATAATCCGATAACTGCTCGATCTCGTTATCTTTAAGATAGCCGAGATACATTTCAATCCCTGAAACTTTTAGCATTTTAAACCAGCGGTCTAAATGCCTTTTAACCTTCTGAACTTTTTTGTCCATTTTTAACTCCATTATTTTTCCTTTCTTTAATTTATTTGATTGTAATTTGTCTTTTTTTATTTGTCAAGTTTTGTTATGTTTCGGATACATCTTAATAGATTTAAGACCATTTGTAAAGGGTCTTTTAATGTTGATATCAAAAAAAGAGGGTTATTACACCCTCTAATTGTGCCTGAGGCTTTACCTAATGCCCCTAGAAGTAGTTTTAGACCTATCATTAGTATTCTAATACTACTTTCCTCTAAATTGGACTAATTTCTATGGGATTTGGCGTTACCATAAAGTGCTAAGACCGCACCAAAGAACTGAAAGCCGCTATTTATCACATTTGCGACATCGGTTTCAATTCCAACATACTTTGCGACTCCGAACATACCTAAAACCATAACACCAATTCCAGCATAGGTTTTCTTCCCGTCCATAAATTCGCTAATTGTTTTAAACATTTTACTCCTCTTTGCCATTACCGCAGTAATGACAAATTAAATTATTAACTGCTATATTTATTTTACCGCAATTTTGGCATTGTTTACATCTTCTACAAAATAAAATTTTCTCCCTATTATCAATACCGCAAAACTTACATTTTTGAGAAGTTATCTTCATTTTGGCGTATCCTTTGAAGTATAAATTAACTCCATTTTTACAATATTAACTATTCTTTTATCCGCCTGGATAAAAGAATCTAAAGCATAAAACCCAATCCAAGGGTTAGTAAGACCCTGAACTAACTTAGTTAAATCTAAGTCATAAATATCTAGATGAGTCGCTCCTGCATAAGGAACTTGTAGCAATCCTGCGTCTATATTTAATTGCCTCTCAATTAAGAAATCTTCATCGATCACAGTTATTTTCGAAAACCCACATTGATTATCGGCTAATGAAGCGTCGAAATCTACTGAAACATAGGGAATACAAAAGCTAATAATATCCAGCATATTTTTAGGGTAGCTTGGTCTAATAAGGAAATCATCTCCTATATCCTGATGTTCCGAGTCTGCTCCATTAGTAGTAAAGGCGGAAACTATTTTTATATTTAAAGGATTTTTTATTTCTTTTGATTTTTCTATATTCATACTCCTACCTCATAGTCTACTTTAGCAAATTTTATCGGATCGCTAGGAATTGTCGTTGAGCCATACCACCAACAATCAGCATGGAACCAAGCGACCGTAATATAGATCTTTTTACTCCATAAAATATTATTCGGCTGAATTACAAATTTAGTTATATCCTGCTCCCATTCTGAAAGTGCGTCCCTTACCCACGGACCACCAAGTGTTGAAGTTTGTGACTTAATTTCATCATCTGTTAAATTTCCGTCCTCTGATATTCCGATATAAAGAGCTTTCTCTGATCCTGCGTTTGGCTCATACCAAGAACCATCCCAAGTAGCCGAACCCCAAACAGCAAATAAACT
>NZ_PFKO01000075.1:0-3892 GCF_002784285.1 Candidatus Infernicultor aquiphilus | reverse complement strand
ACCTGTCTGCGTGCGTACCTGTCTGCGTGCGTACACGCACAGGCAGGCACGCACAGGCAGGCACGCACAGGCAGGCACGCACAGGCAGGCACGCACAGGCAGGCATTGTGCCCCTACAAGCATAATTATAACCAAAGAGTCATAATTTACTATAAAATTATCTGAAACGCCCCATATATATAATCTGTTGA
This sequence comes from Candidatus Infernicultor aquiphilus, assembly GCF_002784285.1. Lineage (NCBI taxonomy): Bacteria > Pseudomonadati > Atribacterota > Candidatus Phoenicimicrobiia > Candidatus Pheonicimicrobiales > Candidatus Phoenicimicrobiaceae > Candidatus Infernicultor > Candidatus Infernicultor aquiphilus. Next base: position 3,701 of record NZ_PFKO01000075.1, on the reverse strand, counting down.
AAATATTTTTGGCTTTTTGGGAAATAACCATGATATAAGTTATACCAAGGAGATAACCATGACAAAATTAAGATTAACGGTTACCATTCCACAGGAAGAATATGAAAGAATAGAACAGGAAAAAAAGAAGAAAGGTATTAGCAGAAGTGCATTAGTGCACAAAATGATTAAATATTTTTTCTTAAAAGAGGATACACAAGCTAAAATAAAAAAATATTTAGATGGTTATAAGAGAATTCCAGAGAAAACAAATTATATAACTCAACTTGAACAAGTTCAATTTGAAACTTTAAATAAGGAGTTTTAATATGCAACGAGGTGACATTTAGATGAATTCCTGTTTCTTCAGGAATGACAGAATGGGAAAGATGTGCTTTTAATTAATAACTAACTAGCTAAATTTTTAGCATGTTGATAACGCGAGTGAGAATCTAATAATTTTTTTCTAAGACGCATATCAGAAGGGGTAATTTCCAACAATTCATCTTCCTGGATATATTCTAAAGCCTGTTCTAAAGAAAATTGACGAGGATTTTCCAAGCGTAAGGCTTCATCAGAATTACTTGAACGCATATTAGTTACATGTTTTTTCTTGGCTACATTAACTTCCATATCTCCACCTCGTTTATTTTCTCCTACAATCATCCCCTGATATACTTTGGTAATTGGACCAACAAATAAGGTTCCCCTTTCTTGAGCATTATGGAGACCATAGGTAGTAGTTATTCCAGCTTCATAGACAATTAATACTCCTCGAGAGCGGGAAGGAATATAGCCTTTATAGGGCTGATAATCAAGGAAGAAATGATTCATTATCCCCCTGCCTTTGGTTTTGGTAAGAAATTCGTCTCGAAAGCCGATTAATCCCCTGGTCGAAATTTTAAATTCGAGCCGCTGCTGATCCATAGAAATATCATTTATATTTACTAAATCAGCTTTTCTCCTTCCGCAAATTTCCATAACCACTCCTAAACTATCTTTAGGAATATCACAAGTCATAAGCTCTATTGGTTCACATTTTGTCCCTTTAATCTTTCTAAAGATAACCCTGGGTTTAGAAACCTGAAATTCATATCCTTCTCGACGCATTTCTTCAATAAGGATAGAAAGGTGAAGCTCTCCTCTCCCTAAAACATGAAAAGTATCAGTAGATTCTGTTTCTTCTACTCTAAGGCTAACATTGGTTTCTACTTCTTTGAAAAGACGCTCTCTTAAATGACGAGAAGTAACAAACTTTCCTTCCTGCCCGGCAAAAGGACTATTATTGACCGTAAAATCTATAGTCAGGGTAGGTTCATCTATCTTAATTTTAGACAAAGCTTCTGGCTTTTCTTTATCCGCCACGGTCTCTCCAATATTCGCTTCACTGATTCCGGCAATAGCTACAATTTCTCCCGCCTCAGCTTTTTTTACTTCTTTTCTTTTCAGACCTTCAAAAAGATATAGTTTTACTACTTTACAATAGATTTGACTTTTATCTCGCTTGATTAAAGTGACTATTTCTCCCTCCCTAATTTTTCCTCGAGTAATAAGTCCAACTACTATTTTCCCCATATAATCATCATACATAAGATTAGTAACTAATAACTGTAAGGGAGCATTAACTTCTACTGAAGGAGGAGGGATAGATTTTAAAATGGTTAAAAAAAGAGGTTTTAGATTATCCTCTAAAGATTCCGCAGAAAATCCAGACGAACCCATACGGGCAGAAGTATAGATAACTGGAAAGTCTATCTGTTTATCATTAGCTCCCAATTCAATAAATAGGTCATAAATATCGTTTAAAACTTCAGCAGGACGGGCATTAGGTAGGTCTATTTTATTAATTACCACCAGGGGAATAAGATTTAACTCCATGGCTTTGCGTAAGACAAACCGAGTTTGAGGCATCGGTCCTTCGCAAGCATCTACAATTAAAAGTACACCATTAACCATTCTTAATATTCTTTCTACTTCTCCCCCAAAGTCGGCATGTCCGGGAGTATCCACAATATTAATCTTGGTCCCCTCCCAATGAACCGAGGCATTTTTAGAAAAGATAGTAATCCCTCTTTCTCTTTCTAAATCATTAGAATCCATTATCCTTTCTTTTACTTCCTGATTAACTCGAAAAGTTCCACTTTGTCTGAGCATAGCATCCACCAGAGTAGTTTTACCATGGTCTACATGAGAAATGATGGCTATATTTCTTAAATTCGAAGCTTCCATTATTTTAATTTCCTTTTCCTTAGAATGACACTGAAGGTACAAGTTTGAATGTTACCACAATTAGAGGTTAGATTCAAGGAAATTTTAAAATCTTCTCCAAAAATCCTCGGCTTGTTTTTTCACTCTTCTGGAAATCATTTCATAATCTAAACTGGTTATTTCCTGATTTTCCATTAATATTTTTCCACCAATAATAGTAGTATCTACCATACCCCCCTCTATGCCAAAAAGAATATGGAAATACGCATTCTCTTTAGTAATAGGGGTGGGGGGATAGTAATTTACTACTATTAAATCAGCCGCCGCACCGGCTTGAAGAACTCCTAAGGTTTTATTAAAAAATCGATTAGCAATTGCTCGATTGTTCTGGAAAGCCATCTGAAATACTTCTTTCCAACCAGCTTGAGGATGATGTCCTTCATGTTTTTGCAACAGGTTAGCTACTTTAATACTTTCAAACATATCGGCAGTATAACCATCAGTCCCTAATCCTACAACCACACCTTTATCAAAAGCAGCTTTAATCGGAGCAGCACCTACTGCATTCCCCATATTAGATTCAGGATTATGAATTAGATAGGTGTCATTATTTTTTAAAATTCCCAATTCTTCTTCCTGAAGATGAACTCCATGAATGGCCAAAGTCCCCGGTCGTAAAATGCGAAAACGATCCAGACGACTTGCTACTCCTTGGTAACCTCGAGTTTTACTTTCGTATACATCAGCCCTACCTTCCGCTACATGGATATGAAAAGGAACTTTCAAGTCATCAGCTAAAGCAGCAACTTCCGATAAAGTTTCATTTTTCAGAGTAAAAGAAGCATGAAGCCCAATCATCCCTCTTAAGTAATGGTTACCTTTTCCTTCCTGCTGTATTTTTTTTATAAATCGTTCGTTTTCTCTAATCCCAGCTAAAGCTTTTTCATGACCATCCCGGTCAGAAATCTCATAAGATAGATTAGCTCGCATACCAGTTTGACGAATTGCTTCAGTAATTATATCTAAACTACCATCGATAAGGTTACTACTGGCATGATGGTCAAAAATGGTGGTAGTTCCTTTCTTAACACCATCCAAAAGAGCATAAATGGCACTATAATAGATATCTTCTTCATTTAAAGTCTTATCTAATCTCCACCATAGTTTTTCCAAAATCTCTACAAAATTTTTAGGCGGCTGATCTGTTTTAAGATCCATACCTCGAGCAAAGGTACTGTAAAGATGGGTGTGAGTGTTAATCATACCTGGCATTATTATCTTACCTCTAACATCTTTATATATGACCTCAGGGTATTTAGAAAGTAATTCTTCCGTCTCTCCCACAGCCACAATATCCTCTTCCTCAATTACTACTCCACCATTAGAAATAACCTGGGAATTTTCATCGAAAGTAATTACTGTTCCATTTCCGAGCAGTAACATTTTTCCTCCCTCCTTTACTCCTTTTACTTATTTTCCTTCCATCATTTTTTGAGAAATTTGGTTGGCTTTTT